>DASVSW010000253.1:0-10500 GCA_036387895.1 Sphingomonas sp. | reverse complement strand
CGGACCTCGACGGGCACGCGGAACCCGCGCACCCCCTCCACGCCTTCGGCCACTCCGTCCCCCCCGTCCATGCGCCCCGACGCGACCGCGCCCGTGACCGGATCGTAAACCACCGCGAGGTCGCCCGCGGGCGCCGCGCCGAGCACGCCCGCCCATGGGGCGGGATGCAGGACCAGCAGATCGCCCTGCGCCAGCGCGCCCGCGTCCTCGACCGACAGGTGGGCCGCGACCGCCCCGAACCGAGCCGGGAGCGGCACGCGGGCCAGCGCCGCGCCGGACGCGGCCGCGTCGACCACGCTCCAGAGCGCCGGCGGCACCGCGAGCGCGAAGCGCGTCCCGCCCGCCTCCAGCCTGAGCAGGATCGCGTCGGCCGGCGGCTCGGCCGCGGTCGCCTCAGGTTCCATCACCCAGCCGGTCAGCGCCTCGACCCGGTCCAGCAACGGCTCCAGGGCGTCCAGCGCGGCGACCGCGGCGTCGGCGCGGTCGGGGTGGAGCGCCGCGGCCCGGCCGTCCACGAGGTCGACGCGGATCGCCGGACCGTCCGCCGACAGGAACCAGCAACCGGGGGGCGCGGCTCGCTCGATTGCGACATGGAGCGTCGGCTCCGCTCCGTCGGACGCCAGCGACCGCGCGAGCCGCTCGGCCGCGGCCTGGCGGTCCGGGTCGACCGCCGGCACGGCCACGGGTTCGATCACGTCGGCGCTCACCACGCCTGCCTCGGCGCGATGGACGGCTGAGGCGGTGCCGCGGGCGGCACCGGGACGGCGGCTCCGGCCGCGTCCCAGCGCGACAACAGGGTCACGCCGCCCGCGCCGATGCCGAGCAGCATGGTCTCGTCGCCGACCTCGATCAGCACCACGCGCTCGCGCTGGCCCAGCGGAAGCGCGCGGACGAAGCGAAGCGGGCGGTCGTGCGACGTCCCCGCCTCCCGCGCGCCGAGCGCCCGATCCTGCCAACGGCGGAGCAGGAAGATCGCGCCCCAGGCGAGCCCCAGGACGAGCGCCAGCGACAGGATCAGCGCCAGCACCGACGAGACGACCGTGCCGACGCCCATCAGCGCGCCTCCGCCGGCTGGAGCGGCCGCGCGTCGAGGTCCTGCGTCATCGGGGCCTGGCCGTCGCGGGCGCGTTTCGCCCAGAGGATCACCTCGGCGACGGCGTCGAACATGTCCTCGGGCACGATCCCGCCGACCTCGCCCCGCGCCCAGAGCGCGCGGGCGGCGGCGACGTTGCGGATCACCGGCACCCCGTTCTCCTCCGCCGCGCCGCGCATGGCGGCGGCGAGAGGCCCCTGCCCTTTCGCCGCGACGACGGGGACGGGGCAGCTCTCCGCGTCGTACTCGAGCGCGACCGCGATGTGCGTGGGATTGACCAGCAGCGCGGAGGCGCCGCGGGCGGCCCCGACGGGATCGCCGTTCGCCCATTCGCGGTGGAGCTCGCGGCGGTGCGACTTCACATGGGGATCGCCCTCGTCGTTCTTGTGCTCCTGCTTCACGTCGCGCCGGCTCATCTTCATCTTCTTGATGAAGCTGTGCTGGGCGTGGATGCGGTCGAGCGCCGCCACGAGCAGGAAGGCCGCCACGGTCCAGGCGAGCAGTCGAACGGTGATCCAGGAGGTGAGCGCCAGGCTTTCGGCGGCCGCGGCCGGTCCGGCGCCGTCGACCGGCGACCAGCCGGCGGACGCGATCAGGCCGCCGAGCTCCGGCAGCACCGCGCGAACCGCCATGGCGGTGATGACGACCAGGATCGCGACCTTGGCGAGCGATTTCAGGAGTTCGACCAGCCCGTCCTTGCCGAACATGCGCTTGATCCCCTCGACGGGGTTCATCTTGTCGAGCGAGGGCTTGAGCTTGTCGCCCGTCATGATCGGGCCGATCTGCAGGAACTCGGTCAGAAGCCCGATCGTGGCGACGGGGACGAGGAGCAGCGCGGTGGCGACGACGAGCAGTTCGCCCGCGCGCCAGCCCAAGGTCGTGGTGGCCGCGCCGAAATCGTCGGCGGTCGCCAGCGACAAGGACAGCTCGGCGAAGTCGGCGATGCGGGACGAGACATGCCCGCCCGCGAAGACGAGTAGGCCCAGCCATGCGAGTGAGACGATAGCCGCGCCCAGCTCCTTGGAGCGGGCGACGTCGCCCTTGTTCCGCGCATCTCGGAGCCGCTTCGGAGTCGGAAGCTCCGTCTTGTCGCCGCCGTCATCGCCTTTGCCCACTCTTTCCCCCTTCGCGCCGTGTCCGGTCCGCCGCACGCGCGCGAGGCGCGATCGGGACGGACGCCGCCGACGCTCAGCGGCGCGGCGGACCGCGTCGCATGCGAACCCCAGGGGGCATCCCAGGGGACCGCGAAGGTTCAGGAAACGGTCCGGCCAGAACCCGTTATCCGGCCGCTTCCTTCGTCGATGCGAACTTGTAAAAAACTGCTCGCAAGTCGCCCAAACGATTACCTTGAGCGAACGGTTCCACGGACCGCTGAAAAAGTTTTGTGACATGCTCGTCACAAGTTCGGACGTTGGATCAGCATGTTACGATTTTAAGAGGGGTTGCGCCTCCGGCTCCTGGCGGTATCCTGAACGCGATTGGGAAGGCCGGGCATGGCCGATCGATCCAGAACCCGGTGATGGGAACCTCCGCAAGAGAGGCAAATCTCGGGAGCGTGTCGGATGGGTTCGCAAAGGGGTCGACCCGGCTCTTTCAAGCCGGTCGCGTTGGTGGCGCTACTTCTCTCCTGGACGCCGGGCGCCGTCGCGGCGCGGGAGCGTCCGCCGCTTCCCGATCCGCTGCCTTGCCCGCTGGACGCGCCGCTGCGCGTCGCGAGCGAGGACACGGTGAAGCGCTTCACGGCGCTCGAGGACTGCGCATCGGACCGCATCGTCATCGCGCCGCTCGTCGAGCCGCGCCCGGCGCGCGCGCCCGTCGAGATCGAGCCCTTCCCCGCCGCATCCGCGCGGATGGCCAGCGCGAAGAAGCGCAAAGGCAGGATCGGCGACACGTCGGTCGAACGCGCGGAGCTGGGCGAGGCGGGCACTGAGGTGGTCCGCATCGTCCCCGTGCTGCCCGACCCGCCGGCCGAAATGCCCGCGGTGATCCTGGCGCCGGGCGCCCCCGTCCAGGTCGGCGGCCCAGTCTCTGGGTCGCTGCTCGACGCAGCAGCGCCCGCCGACTCGGTCATCCTGGGCTCCCGCCCCGCCGGCTACACCAGCCCCTATGACGCGCTGATCGCCGACGCCGCGGTCCGTCATCGGGTCGACCCGCTGATGCTGCATTCGGTGATCAAGCAGGAGTCCGGCTACCGGCCGCTCGCGGTCAGCCGGGCGGGCGCGCGCGGGCTCATGCAGATCATGCCGGGCACCGGACGCGACCTGGGCGTCGCCGATCCCGGGCGGCTGGCCGACCCGGCGGTCAACATCGACGCGGGCGCGCGGCTGCTCCGCAAGCTGTGGACCCGCTTCGACGGGCGGTTCGACCTGGTGCTCGCTGCCTACAACGCCGGCGAAGGCGCGGTCCGGCGGTTCGGGATGCGCGTGCCGCCCTTCGCGGAGACGCAGCACTACGTCACGCGCGTCCAGGACATCTATCTCGGCCTGGCGACGGGCGTCGGACTGATCAGGGCGCGCTGAGCGTGGCCGCAGCCCTGATGCGCTTGGGCGGCCGGATCCGCGCCGCCGACATGCTGCTCATCGCGCTGCTCGGCGCGGTAGTGGCGTCGTTCATCCTGCCGGTGCCGCCGGCGGTGCTCGACGTGCTCATCGCGATCAACATGACGCTGGGGCTGCTCCTGATCCTGAGCGTGCTCTACGTGTCGAAGCCGCTCGACTTCTCGACCTTCCCCAGCGTGCTGCTGCTGACCACGCTGTTCCGCTTAGGGATCAGCGTCGCGACGACCAAGACGATCCTCCAGACCGCGAACGGCGGCCACATCGTCGAGCAGTTCGGCGAGATGGTGGCGGGCGGCAACCTGGTGGTCGGCCTCGTCGTGTTCCTGATCATCACGGTGGTGCAGTTCATCGTGGTGTCCAAGGGCGCCGAGCGCGTCGCGGAGGTGGCGGCGCGGTTCAGCCTGGACGCGATGCCGGGCAAGCAGCTGTCGATCGACTCCGATCTCCGGTCCGGCCTCCTGTCCAAGGACGAGGCGCGCGAGAAGCGGCGCATGGTGGAGCAGGAGAGCCGGCTTTACGGCAGCCTCGACGGCGCCATGAAGTTCGTGAAGGGCGACGCCATCGCGTCGGTCGTGATCGTCGTGATCAACCTGCTCGGCGGGTTCGCGGTGGGCATGTTCTGGCACGGCATGTCGATGGGCGAGGCGGTCTCGACCTTCTCGGTGCTGACGATCGGCGACGGGCTGGTGGCGCAGATCCCCGCCTTCTTCTGCGCGCTGGCGGCGGGGCTGCTCGTCACGCGCACCACCGACGAGGAGACGGAGCGCGATCTCGCCCCCGTGATCCTGAAGCAGATCACCGGCAAGCCGCACGTGCTGCTGATCGCGGGCGGGCTCGCCGCCGTGCTGGCGCTGGTGCCGGGCTTTCCGACGCTGGTGTTCCTGAGCATCGCGGCCGTGCTGCTGGGCGGCGGCGTCTGGTCGCATCCCGTCTGGGGCGCGGCGGTGCGCGCGCGGATGGGCGTCGAGACGGCCTCCACCGCGGACCCGGACGACGTGACCGTCCATGCGGGCGTGCTGACGCCGACCGACCCCTTGCAGCTGCGCGTCGCGGAGGGCCGCGCCCCGGCCGATCTCGCGCGGCTGTCGGCGCGGATCCAGGAGCGGCTGGCGGCGCTTCAGGACGGCTACGGCGTGACGGTGCCGCAGCTCCGCGTGCTGGTCGACCGGACGGGCGCGCTGCCGCCGGGCGGATGGGCGCTGCTGGCGTTCGACGCGCCGCTCGGGTCCGGCGTTCTCGACGCCGATCAGGACGAGCGGCTGGTGGCGCTGACCGCCGAGCTGCTGCGGCGCAACCTGTCGATGTTCCTCGGCCTCCAGGAGGTCACCGACCTGCTGAACTGGCTGGGCGGCGCCTATCCGGAAGTGGTCAAGGAAGCGGTGCGCGCGGTGCCGACGGGCACGATCGCCGACGTGCTGCGGCTGCTCGCGGAGGAGATGGTGCCGCTCCGCAACCTGCGCGACGCCGTGGAGGCGATCGCGGCGGCCGGGCAGATGGAGCGCGACCCCCGGATCATCGCCGAGCGGGTGCGCGTGGCGCTCCGCCGCAACATCGTCGCTCCCGTGACGACCGACGGCCGCCTGCGCGTCCTGATGATCGGGCCGGGCGTTGAAGATGCGATCCGCGACACGGTGACCAACATCGACGGGCAAGCCAGGCTCGCCATCGCGCCCTATCAGATGCGCGCGATGATCGATCTGCTCCGCCGCGAGGTGGAGGCGTCGGGCGCGCGCGCGATTCTGACGGCGCAGGACCTGCGCCGCGCGCTGCGGCTCGTGACCGCGGCCGACATGTTCGACACGCCCGTGCTGTCCTTCAACGAACTCAACCCCGCGATCCCGCTCGACGTGGTCGCGGAACTCAACCACGCGTCGGAGCTGCTCGGCTTCGACGCGCAAGTCGAGGCCGCCGAATGAAGCTCCACTTCGCCGCCATGATCGCCGCCGTCGCGCTGGCCGCGCCGGACCCGGTCGGCGCCGCCGAACGCGCCCCGCCATTCGCCGCCAAGGCGGTGTCGATCAACGCGCGGGGCCAGGACGTCCGCGTGTTCCTCGCTGACCTGTTCTCGCAAGGCGGCGTGCGCGCCAAGGTCAGCACCGCGGTCACGGGCAAGGTCAACGGCGTGTTCGTCGACCAGCCGGCGCGCGTGTGGGAGCAGATGGCGCGCGCCTACGGCCTGGTCGGCTTCTACGACGGCGGGGTGATGCGTATCTATTCGCAGTCGGAGATCGCGTCGCGCTCCGTCGCGGCCGCCTCGCCGGACCAGGTGGTGGGCGAGCTCCGGCGCATGGGGCTCGCCGACGGCGTCAACTCGGCGCGGGCGGGCAGCGGGGTGGTGATCGCGACGGGCGTGCCGGAGTTCCTGGCGCGCGTCGAGGAGGTGGCGGGCGGCATGCGGATGCGCACCGCCGCCGTCACGCCGACGACCGTTCCCGCGGTGGCGACGCCGGCCATCACCCCCGTCGCCACCGGCGCCATCGCCTCGCCGCTGCTCCGCTCGATGCCGGCGCGCGCCACCGTGCGGTCGGTGGTGACCGCGGCGGCGGGCGCCGCGTCGCCCTTCGAGGTCCGGATGTTCTTCCTGAAGTACCGCGACGCGGCCGATCGGGAGCTGTCCAGCACCGACCGCGTCACGGTGGTGCCGGGCGTGGCGACGCTGCTGCGCGAGCAGATGGGCGACGGGGCGGGCGTGTCCTCGGCCTCGTCGAACCAGTACCGGCTGTCCGACCTCGACCGCTCGCAGGAGTTCATCGGCGACACGTCGGGGCCGCTGCCGGTCGACGATCCGCGCGCGCGGGCGCCCCTGGGCTCCGGGCCTGAGTCCGTGATCACCGTCGACGGGGCCCGGATCAGCGCGGACGCGACCAACAACGCCGTCATCGTGCGCGACCGGCCGGAGCGCATGGGCGTCTACGAGCAGCTGATCGCCAATCTCGACACCGAACCGCTGATGGTCGAAGTGGAGGCGACGATCATCGACGTGAACACCAACTCCCTGAAGGAGCTGGGCGTCGACTGGAATCTCGGGATCGGGGGCTTGCGCCTCCTGTTCGGCGGCGAGGTGCAGGGCGGCCAGGGCCTGCCCAACGTCGCCGGCCAGTACCTGAGCGGCAACGGCGACAACTTCGCGGTGCGCATCCGCGCGCTTCAGCAGAGCGGGGCGCTGCGCGTCGTGTCCCGCCCGATCCTGAGCACGCCCAGCAACCAGGTGGCGGTGTTCGACGACACCACCCAGCAGTTCGCGCGCATCGTCGGCGAGCGCGAGGTGGCGCTGAAGACGATCACCTTCGGCCTGTCGATGCGGGTCAAGCCGTCCGCCATCGAGGACGGCGGGCAGATGCGGATCCGCATGGCGATCGAGATCAGCGACACGCGGCTGAACGGCCTCGTCGTCGACGGCATCCCGCTCTATTCCGGCCCGCGCATCTCGACCCAGTCGATCGTCAAGCACGGCGAGGCGGTGCTGATCGCGGGCATGACCTCCGCGACGCAGTTCGACTACAAGTCCAAGACGCCCGTCCTGGGCGACATCCCGATCGCCGGCCAGGCCTTTCGCAAGCGCAACAAGGGCGAGCAGCGGATGGAGCGGCTGTTCCTGATCACGCCGCGCATCGTCTCGCTCGGCGCGCCGGGCCGCCCCGCCCAGCCCGCGGTGACGCCGCTGTCGATCGAAGAGCTGCAGGCCGGCAAGCGCCGGACGGTGAAGCGGTGATCGAGGTCCCCGTCCAGCCCCCCGCCCGCTCCCAGCGCCTCCGGGTGCTGACCGGGCGGCTCCAGGGCGCCGAGCACCGGTTGCCGCCGGGGCGCAGCGTCACGCTGGGGCACAGTTTCGAGAACGACGTGGTGCTGCGCGGGGCCGGGACGCCCGGCTTGTCCGCCGAACTCCATGTCGGGCCGGACGCGACCATGCTGCGCGTGCTATCGGGCGAGCTGGTGGCGCTGGGCCGCGAGGTGCGCGCGGGCGAGGAGCTGCTGCTGCCGCCCTACCTGCCCGTTCGGCTCGGCGAGTTCGCCTTCGCGGTCGGCGCGGAGGACGTGCAGCGCTGGGACGAGGCGTCGACGCTGGCGGGCAGCGTCGCCCGGCCGATCGAGACGGAGGCGCGCGCCCAGCCCCGCGCCGACGCGCGCGAGCGGCTGGCGACGCGCGTCGACGGCTGGCGGCGCGCGGTCCGGGGCCGGACGCGGCGGATCGCGGCGGGCGCGGCGGCGCTGGCGGTGACGCTGGCGGCCGTCCCGACGACGCTCTGGTGGCAGGACGCGCAGGCGCGCGATCCGGCGACGGTGAAGCGCAAGCTCCAGGCAGCGGGCTTCGCGGGCCTCGCGGTGGCGCCCGATCCGGGCGGCGGGACGGTGGTGATCACGGGCGCCGTCACCGACGACCGCGACGCCGAGCGGCTGGCGGCGTTCGCCTCCGAGAACTTCCCGGGCGCGCTGGTCGAGGTCGAGACGGCGTCGGGCATGGCGGCGGCCGCGAGCGACGTGCTGCGCGCCAACGGCGTGGCGGCGGAGACCAAGCCCGTCCGTCCCGGCGTGATCGCGGTGGTCGCCGACTATCTGCCCGTCGACCGCCAGGACGAGCTGACCGCGCTGCTCCGTCGCGACATCCCGACGCTGCGCCGCGTGGAATACCGCACGGGGCCGGGCCGCGGGTCCGAAGACCTGCGCCACTTCTTCAACTCGGGCCGATTCGGCGCGGCGAGCTTCGTCGACGGCGACCCGGGCTTCATCGTCACCGCGGACGGGTCGCGCTGGTTCACGGGCGCGACCCTGCCGACGGGTCATCGCGTCGTCGAGGTCGGCCGCGGCCAGGTGACCCTGGAGCGCGCGGGCCAGGTCGAGATCCTCCGGATGTAGCGTCCCCACCCATCACCAAGGGAGAGAAGAGAATGACCGATTCCGTCAACGCCGCCGGCAACCCCGGCCTCTACGCCGCCGGGATGACCCAGCCGACCCGCCCGCGCGGATCCAACTGGTTCGAGGCGTTCGCGAGCGCCTGGGGCGACGCGCTCGACACCCAAGCCAACAAGATCGAGGTCCAGGCGGGCCGCATCTCGGTCGACGGGCAGGACAAGCCGTCGGAGATCACCAAGCTGACGGCCGAGTCGATGCGCATGGGCTTCATGGCCAACAGCTCGCACACCTCGCTCGACAGCGTCTCGAAGGCGCTGGAGACGATGGCGCGGAAGGGCTGATCCCGTGTCGATCGAGATCGCGGCCGCGGCCGCGGCGGGGATCGGCGCGCCAGCGGGCGCGCGCGTCACCGACCTGGGCCCGCCGGGCGGCTTCGGGGCGGAGGCGGGCGGGCCCGCCGCCGCGAAGTTCCAGGCCTCCATGGACAAGGCGGGCGTGCAGGCCCCCGGCGGCGCGGGCGACGTGCCGCCGGCGGTGCAGGGGCTGTTCAAGGCGCTGGACAACATCAACGTCCAGGCCCGCTCCGTCGCCGACTACGCGTCCACCGCGGAGGCGAGCGGCGGCCAGCTGACCCCGGGCGAGATCGTGCAACTGACCATGCGCTGCCAGCAGTTCATGTTCGAATGCCAGCTCACCTCCAACATCGCCAACCGGAGTTCGGACGGTGTCCAGCAGCTCTTCAAGCAACAGGGTTAGGCCCGGGTTCAGGGCGGGCGCCCTCGCGCTCGCCCTGCTGCTCGCCGCGTGCGGCGGGCAGGAGATCCACACCGGCCTGTCGGAGAACGAGGCGAACGAGATGGTCGCCGTGCTCTCCACGGCCGGCGTCTCCGCCGCGAAGGCCGCGGGCGACAAGGAGACGTGGAGCGTCAGCGTGGACGACGGCGACTTCGCCCGCGCGGTCGAGGTGCTGCGCGCCAACGGCCTGCCGCGCGAGGAGTTCGAGTCGCTCGGCACCGTGTTCAAGAAGGAGGGGTTCACCTCCTCGCCGCTCGCCGAGCGCGCCCGCCTCATCTACGGGCTGAGCCAAGAGCTGAGCCGCACCATCTCCGGCATCGACGGCGTGGTCCAGGCGCGCGTCCACATGACGATGCCCGAAGCCGACCCCCTGAGCCGGGCGGCGGCCCCGGCGTCCGCGTCGGTGTTCGTGAAGTATCGGCCGGGCTTCGACCTCCGCAACCAGACGGGGGCGATCAAGTCGCTGGTGACGAACGGCGTGGAGGGGCTGAGCTACGACCGGGTGAGCGTGGTGATGGTCGCGGCCAAGCCCCTGCCCGTCCCCGCCCGCTCGGCGCTGAGCGGGATCGCGGGCACGGCCGCGACGGTGCTGGGCGCGGCGGTGCTGCTGCTCGGCGCGGTGCTCGCGGCGCTCTCCGCCCCGCGCTGGCTGAAGCGGCGACGTGCGGCGACCGCGATCGTCGCGGCGGGCGAGCGATGAGCGGGGCGCGCGTCGAGCGGCGCCGGGCGCGCGCGGCGGCCGCCGGGCGCTCGCTCAGCCGCGCCGAGCGTTTCGCGCTGCGGCTCCGCGGCGAGCCGGTCCCCGGTTTCGACGCGATGGCGGCGGTTCCCTTGTGGCGGCTCCGGCCCGAGCCGGACGCGCCGCGCATCGCGCTCGCGGCCGGGTTGCTCCACCTTCGACGGCGCATCGACGGCGAGCTGAGCGGCGCGCGCCTGCTGCCGCTGGTCGAGGCGTGCGGCGAGACGCTGTTCGACCGCGCCTGCGCCGCCCCGCCGCCGCCGCCCGAGCAGTGCGCCGCCGTCGACATGCCGATCCCGGACGCGGAGGAGCTGTTGATCCTGGGCCGGCGGCTGCTCGACGACCCGGCCGCCCGCGCGCTGGCGTCGCGGGCGGCGATGCTGGTGGAGGAAGCCGCGTGACCTTCCACCTCCGCGCGGGCGACGCGATCCTGGGCGGGACGAGCGCGCGCATCCCCGCCGACC
>DASVSW010000252.1:0-3280 GCA_036387895.1 Sphingomonas sp. | reverse complement strand
GTCGTGTGCCGGCCCTTGCCGTCGTCCTCGCGGACGGCCTGAGTCGCGATGCCGTCCGAGCCCGTGAGCGTGTTGATCAGCGTCGACTTGCCCACGCCGGACGAGCCGACGAACGCGACCGTCCGCCCGCCGTCGCAATGACTCGCGAGGCGGGCGACGCTTTCCGGATCGCGCCCGTCGACGAGCTCGACCAGCAGCCCCGCCTGGAGCCCGCGCGCCTCGTCGACGAAGCGCGCGGGCTCGGGCGACAGGTCCGCCTTGGTCAGCACGACCACCGGACGGACGCCCGCTTCGCGCGCCAGGACGAGGTAGCGTTCGAGGCGCGCGACGTTGAAATCCTGATCGCACGACGAGACGATGAAGAGCGTGTCGACGTTCGCGGCGATGAGCTGGGTCCGGCGCTCGTCGCCCGGGGCGGGCCGTTTCAGGAGGCTCGTCCGGTCGAGGATGCGCACGGCGCTCGCAGTGGCCTGGTCGATCAGCAACCAGTCGCCGACGGTGGGCCGGTCCTCCGCTCCCCCTCGCCCGGGCAGGCCGGAGGGGATCGAGTCCTCGAACCCGTCGCCCGCGACGGTGACCCGTCCGCGATGGACCGACATCACGCGGACCGGCCGGCAGCTCCGGCCTTCTTCGGCGGAGACTTGCTCGTCGAAGAACGGACGCCAGCCGAGCCGCGCGAGGCCGGTCTCCGGCGGTGCCATGCTCGCGTCAGCCGACCGGAGGATCGCCCGACTGATCGGCGTCCGCGGCTCCCTGGCCGGCCGCTCGCTTGTCGGCTTTGGCCTGCGCCTTCTTCGCCGCCTCGGCGGCCTTGGTCTTCTCGCGCTCGCGGCGCTCGAAATCGTAGTTGGGCTTGCGTGCTATGTCGGTCGCTCCGGACAACGGGGCTCAGCTCGAACCAACGCCCGGTCCGGCGCCCCTCCCCGCGCGATTACACGGATCCGGCGATCCCGACCAGCCTCCCGCACCGTCGAAGCGCCGCTTACGGGTCAGGCCGCCGCGCCTTCCGGATCACCGCGAAGTCCGCCGCCGTCAGCATGACGCCGGGATCGACACGCGCGACCCGCAGGGGCGCGCGCGCGGTCCCGCTCCCGTCATGGTCGTAGAACAGCGACCCGCTCGCCCGGTCGCACACGATGTGCCGCCCCCGCGTCGTCAGGTCGGCGTCGGTGAACCCGGCCGCCCCGAGCGGTCCCGATGCGCCCACACGCCGAAACGCGGCGTCCAGCACGATCCTGTCCGCGCCGCTCGCCACGTCACGGATCAAGCGGTTCGTCTACGATCGCCGGTTTATGAAAAGGCCGGCGTCGAGTTCGGGCGGCCCCGGTCCGAGCAGCGGGCTCGGGTCCGTGGCCGGGTGGCTAGACCGGGCTGGGAATGCTCATGCGAGAGCGGAACAAGCTTTCGGCGGGGACAAGGCTGGTCCGCGCCGTTCCGATGGCCTAGCCTTTCGTCCGCAGGGGAGACGAGGCCATGGTCACGCAGCTGATCTACATGTCGGAGCCGTTCGGCTACGATACCGCCATCTTGTCGGCGATCCTGACCACCGCGCGCCGGAACAACCCGAAGCGCGGGATCACCGGTGCGCTGATCTGCCGTCATGACGTCTATCTGCAACTGATCGAGGGCGATGCCGACCCGATCGACGCCCTGTTCGCGCGCATCACGGCGGACGACCGGCATCTCGCGGTGACGCTGCTCAGTCGCGTCACGACGCCGGACCGCATGTTCCCGGGCTGGGCCATGCTGCACGATCCGGCGCGGTCGTGGCTCTGGTCGCCCGACGAAGTCGGCCGCGGCGCGGTCCGGGAGGCCGGGCCCGAAGTCCTGCGGCGGGTGTTCGCGCGCGCCGGGGCCGAAGCGGCGGCCGCTTGATCCGCTGAAGCAGGTTCCATGACCGACCGAGCCGGATCGAAGGCGGTGTCGCCGGACACGATCGCCCCGGCGCCAAGGCGGGTCTGCGTGCTCGGGGGAACGGGCACCATCGGCCGGCCGACGGTCGCCGCGCTGGTGCGGCGCGGGCATGATGTCGTCTGCTTCGTGCGGCCCCGCGCGGGCGTCCACGGCTCGCTGAACCTGGACGGGTCCGCGCGCCTTCTCGACGGCGCCACCGTCAAGCCGGTGCACGTCGCCGACCCGGTGTCGCTGGCCCGCGACGGTTTCGCGGGCGAGCGCTTCGACGCGCTGGTGTCCTGCATGGCGTCGAGGACCGGCGCGCCCGACGACGCGTGGGCCGTCGACCACCGCGCGCATGTGGACGTCCTGGAGGCGGCGAAGCAGGCCGGCGTCGGCCACTTCGTCCTGCTGTCGGCCATATGCGTCCAGAAACCCGTGCTCGAGTTCCAGCGCGCGAAACTGGCGTTCGAGGCGGCGCTGATCGCGTCCGGCCTGCGCTATTCGATCGTGCGTCCCACCGCGTTCTTCAAATCGCTCTCGGGCCAGATCGAACGCGTCCGCAAGGGCCGTCCCTTCCTGATCTTCGGCGACGGCGCGCTGACCGCCTGCAAGCCCATCAGCGACCGCGATCTGGGCGAGTTCGTCGCCGATTGCTTGACGGACCGGAGCCGGTGGGACCGCATCCTGCCGATCGGCGGGCCGGGCGACGCGATCACGCCTCGCCGGCAGGGCGAGATGCTCTTCGAGCTGCTCGGCCGCGCACCCCGCTTCCGGTCGATCCCGGTCGGCCTGCTCGACGCGATCATTGGAACGCTGACGACGCTCGGCCGGTTCGCGCCGTCGCTGGCGGCGAAGGCGGAGCTGGCCCGGATCGGTCGCTACTACGCGACCGAGTCCATGCTTGTCCTCGATCCAGGCCCAGGTCGCTACGACGCGGCTACTACGCCTTCGACCGGCACGGACACGCTGATCGACTTCTACCGATCGGTCCTCGCCGGAGCCGCCGCACCGGAGCGCGGCGATCACGCGGTGTTCTGACGGACGCCCCTAGCTTTTGCAGGATGGCGGGCGTCCGAAGCGGAGCGATCAGTAGCCAAAAAGCGGTACCGCTCCGCCAGCGACTACGCCGGCTCACCCGTCTCGAGTCCAGCGCCGTCACCGGCCAGGAGCGTGGTGCATCCCGGAGTCGGATCCGCGATCCGCCTGTTCTCCAGGTGGCTCGAGGTGACCGGATCGGCGGAAGTGCGCCCTTATGGCGCAAAAGAACTACGTGTCCGCGCCTTTTCGCCCCGGGCGGGCCGGAGGAACAGCCCTTCCGTCAGTTTGTGGGGTGACGCGGCCCCCTCGCTAGCGCCTGCGCGGCGCCTCTTCGCGCGCCTTCCTC
>DASVSW010000251.1:0-1649 GCA_036387895.1 Sphingomonas sp. | reverse complement strand
CGACGAGTCCGTAATAGCGCTCGACCTGTTCGTGCGGGACCCGACCGACGAACCGGATCGCGTCGGCGACCGACGACTCGGCCGCCTGGACGCGCAACGCGCGTTCGCGCGGTCCGCCGCCGACGAAAAGCAGCTTGGCGGCCGGGCGGCGCGCGACCAGCGCGGGCATCGCCGCGATCAGGTCGTCGAGCCCTTCATAGTCGTAGAAACTGCCGATGAACCCGACCACGTCCGCGCCGGTCAGCCCGAACTCGGCCGCGAGCGCCTCGTCGCGGGCGGGCGGTGCGCCGAACAGACCCCTGTCGACGCCCTTGGGCGAGACGAGCAGCTTGTCGGCCGGAACGCCGCGCGCGATGAGGTCGTCGCGCAGGCCCTCGCAGATCACGGCCACCGCGTCGGCGCGGGCGACCGCCCAGTTCTCGAGCGCGCGGGTCGCGCGGTAGCGGGGCGACCCTTCGCGCCCCGTCCCGTTACCGACCGCCGCGTCTTCCCAGAATGCGCGGATCTCGTAAACGAGCGGGAGCTTGCGCCGGCGCGCGACCCACCAGGCCGCGACCGCGTCGAGCGCGGGCGAATGCGCGTGGAGGATGTCGGGACGAAACCGACGCGCCGCGCGGTCGATCGCGCGGGCGAACGTGTAAAGGCCCGCGACCTCGCCCAGCACCCCGCCGCCCAACACTCCGCCGCGTTGCCCCGTCGTCCGGTGGAAGGACAGGCCGTCGACAATTTCCTCCTCCGGGCCGCCCTGCGTATGACGCGGACCGGTGACCGCCGCGACGGTCCACCCCCGTGCCTCCTGCGCCTTGAGGATCGCGCGGGTGCGGAAGGTGTAGCCGCTCTGGAGCGGCAACCCGTGGTCGAGGACATGAAGGATGCGCATCGTTTGCCTTCCCTATCCGGACCCGCTTAACGCCGCGTCAACCGCGCCCACGCTAGGCCGCTCGCCGTGGAGGGGCCGCGCACATGATCGACAATTTCGCGCTCGGCCTGACGCATGGCCTGATGATGCTCGCCGCCTGGCTGCTGACGCGCCGCCCCGATCTCGACCGGGAGGACGCGCCGGCGCGCGAGGACGACCGCGATGCGTGACCTCGCCTTCATCGCCTTCCTCCTCGCGCTGTTCGGCCTCGCCTTGCGGCGACCGTTCCTGTTCGTGCTGGCGTACGTCTATATCGACGTCGTCTCGCCCCAGCGCCTGACCTACTATCTCCTGAACAGCGTGCCGATCTCCGCGATCGCGGTCGGGCTCGCGTTCGGGGGCTGGCTGCTCGCCGATGACAAGCGGGACGTCCGGGTCGCGCCGCGACAGCTGCTGATCGTCGTGCTTCTGATCTATTGCGGCATCACCACCGCCACCGCCGACTTCCCCGTCGAGGCACTCGATAAATGGGAATGGGTCTGGAAGGCGCTCGCCTTCGCCGCCTTCCTGCCGCTCACCTTGCGAACCCGGCTCCGGATCGAGGCGCTGCTTCTGTTCATGATCCTGTCGGCCGGGTCGATCATCATCGTCGGCGGGATCAAGACGCTCGCCGGCGGCGGCGGCTACGGCCAGCTCAACCTGATGGTCGACAACAACGCCGGCCTCTACGAGGGGTCGACGATCTCGACCGTAGCGATCGCGATCGTCCCGATCATCGCCTGGCTGGCGC
>DASVSW010000250.1:0-10270 GCA_036387895.1 Sphingomonas sp. | reverse complement strand
GTGCGACAGCGCCGAGGTGGCCAAGGCGTTGATGGCGCCCAGCATCCCCAGGAAGGGCGATCGGTCGCCCGAGCCTCCGGAGGTGCGCGCGAAGGCGCTGCTCGCTCGGCTCGCGGTTGCGCAGAACGAGGCGTTGAAGGGGTCCGAATGGGTCGGGGCGGGTTTCGCGTCGCGCGCGCGGGCGATGCACGACGGTTCCGAACCCGCCGCGCCGATCCATGGGCAGGCGACGCTCGCGGACGCGAAGGCGTTGGTGGAGGAGGGCGTCCCGGTCGCGCCCTTGCCGCTGCCGGTGACCCCGCCCGAACAGCTCAACTGATTGACCGTCCGCCGGCCGGGGCGTAACGCGATTCGGCGCGTGTGCCCCCGTAGCTCAGCCGGATAGAGCGACGGTTTCCTAAACCGCAGGTCGGAGGTTCAAGTCCTCTCGGGGGCACCACGCGTTCCGCCGTGCGCGCCCCCGAGGTCCGTCCGATTACTTGGTCAGGTGCGCGGAGATGTGCTTGTTCATCTCGAACATCGTGACCTTGTCCTTGCCGAACACCTTGCGCAGGTTGTCATCGGCCAGGATCTCGCGCTTGTTCTCGGGGTTCTGCAGGTTGTTGCTGCGGATGTAGTCCCACACCTTGCTGATCACCTGGCTGCGCGCGATGCGGTCGGTGCCGACCACCGCGCCGAGCTCGGGCGAAGGCTGCACGGGCGCGTGGATGCCGGTGCCCTCTTTGGTCTGCGTCTTGGCCGCCTTCTCCGCGCCTTCCTGCTGCTTGCCGGTCGCCATATGGATACTCCCTGTTTGGGCGCGCCTTCCCCGAGGCTGCGCCGTGTCACACGCTATGTCGAGCGCCCGCCGCTTGTGCGCCGCCCCGCCCGTTTTGTCACGCCTCGCGACCGCCGGGGCGACGGCGGCCGGCGGACGCCCGGTCCGTCAGAACCGGAAGCCCGCGGCCACGCCGTAACGGCGCGGCTCGAGGATGAAGACGTTGGTGAACAGCGCCGAGGAGGCGTCGGTCACGTACTGCCCGGTGATCGCGTTGTTGTTCGTGATGTTCTGGACGAAGCCGCGGAAATAGAAGCGCTCGTCCGGCCCGTTGAGCTGGACTTGCGCGTTCAGCACCTCGTACCCCTCGACCCGGTCGATCGGCAGGTTGAAGATCGCCGCCTGGAATTCGCCCGTATAGGCGAGGTCGAAGCGCGGGACGATCGAATAGCCGCCGCCGAGATCGGCCTGGTACTGGACGCCGGCCGAGAACTTCACGCTCGGCGCCTGGGGCAGTTCGTTGCCGCGGATGTTCACGAGCACGCCCGACGGATTGAGCGTGATCCCGCCCAGCGCCGCCGTCGCCGCGGGCGTCGCCGCCCCCTGAAGCACCGAGCAGATCGAGAAGGCGCCGGTGGTGCCGGGGGCGAGACCCGAGTCGGCGGGGAACGCCGTCGGCGGACGCAGCCCGTTCGCCGCCGTCAGCGGGGCCTGCCCGCGAAGGGCGGGGGACAGGTTGATGTTGTTGTTGACCGCGGCGACGAAACCCTGGGCCGCGGCGGCGCTGCCGACGTTTGAGGTGACGGCGCAGTTCGCGCCGTTGGTGATGTCCTTGATGATCACCGCGTCCGCCCGGCCGCCCGACGGGTCGCGGGGGTTGGCGAGGAGCAGGTCGCGCGTGACCTTGGTCTTGAGGTAGCTGGCGCCCAGGTTGACGGTCAGCGCGCGGGTGGGCCGCAGGATCGCCTCCGCCTCCACGCCGTAGACCTCCGCGTCGACGTTGTCGTTCACCGCGGTGCGCGCGACGATGCGCGACAGCTGGAGATCGTTGTACTGGTAGTAGAAGCCGGTGAGGTTGAGCGTCAGACGGCCGTTGTCGAAGGTGTTCTTGGAGCCGATCTCGAAAGCGTTGATGAACTCCGGCCGGAAGGTGTCGGACACCTCGAAGATCGGCTGGAGCGGCGGGTTGATGCCGCCCGACTTGTAACCGCGCGAGTAGGACGCGTAGAGCAGGTTGTTCGGCGTGACCTGGAAATCGGCGACGAAACGGCCGGTGAACTCGCTGAACTTGACCCGGCGCTCCTGGAACAGCTGGTTGCCCGGCGTGCCGGCGTCGGCGTCGAAACCGGGTTGGAACGGGCTCGCCGTGCCGACATAGCCGCCAATGAAGGGCGAGGAGAACGCGTCGGTCGACCCGAACGGCGCGAGGAAGCTCGCCAATGTGCTACGCCCACGAACGCTTTTACGATCGTTGTTGTAGCGGATGCCGCCGGTCAGCTTGAGCCGGTCGCCCAGCTCCAGGTAAGCTTCGCCGAACAGGCCGTAGGATTTGAGGCGGTAATTATCCGTATTGTTGCGGAAAAAGGGTGTCGCGGCGAACGACGGTGGCAACGGAGCCGGCGCGCCCGTCGTCGGGTTGCGGTTGCCGAGCGCGGTGAAGGTGCCGAGCACGCCCGACACGTAGTCGATGTAGAAGCTGTTGACGTAGTAGCTGTTCTCGCGCGTGTGGCTGTTCGAGTAGATCGCGCCGAGCAGGAAGTTGAACGGGCCGTCGAGGTCGCTGCTGATGATCGCCTCGGCGGAGTAGGAGCGGGTGGACTGGACCGAGCGGTCGAAATCGGACGGGATCGCCGAGCATTCGCGGAAGCCGCCGAACGCGCCGGTGCCCGTCGTCTCGGGCAGCGAGGTGCAGACCGGGCCCGCCGGGCCGTTCGGGATCAGCGCGGCGGCGATCGGCGCGAGATAGGATGCTGGAAGCCCCGGGATCAGGCCGGCCGCTCCGGCCGCCAACGCATTGATGCCGGGCTGCGCGATCGAGCGGTCCGAGACCGAGAAGAGATAGTCCTGCCGCGAGTCGGTGTTGGTGTCCTGGTAGGTGCCCGACAGCGAGACGTTGAACTGGCCGACCGTCTGGCGGAGCTTGCCTTGCAGGATCAGCTCGTCCGAGAAGAATTCGGGTTGGAAATCGCTGTTGATCTCGCGCAGGTTCCGCGGCTTGGTGAAGTTGGTGGTCGTGTCCGGACCATAGAGGCTGCCGAGGCCGAACGCCTGCGGGATGCCGTTGACCCCGAAGAACTCGCGCGACGGCAGCGTGCCCGGCGCGAAAGTGGCGTTGGTGTTGGCCGCGGAGAAGTCGAGCCGTCCCGGCAAGCAGCCCAGCACGCCCGTCGGATCGCGCTGGCAGAGCTGGTTCGACACGCGGAGACGGGCGTCGTCCTCGCGGAAATAGGAAGCGATGAGGTCGATCGTAGTGTCGGCGCTGGGCTCGATGCGCAGCGTGCCGCGGACGCTGAACAGGTCGCGGTCGTCGACGCGGCTGTTGTCGAACACGTTGCGCGTGAAGCCGTCGCGCTTCAGGTAGATGCCGGCCAGGCGCACCCCTGCGAAGTCGGCGATCGGCACGTTGACCATGCCGCGCACGCGGACCGAGTCGAAGTTGCCGTATTCGACCTCGCCCGCCGCGCCGAAGGACGACAGGTCGGGCTTGGCGGTGGCGATGTTGACCACGCCGGCGGTCGCGTTGCGGCCGAACAGCGTGCCCTGGGGACCGCGCAGAACCTCGATCCGCTCGACGTCGTAGAACTCGGTCTGGAAGAAAGGCGAGGCGAACAGCGGCTCGTCGTTCAGGTGGATGGCGGTGGCGGCGTCGCAGGTGACGCCGACGCAAAGGTCGCCGATGCCGCGGATGGTGAGCGACGAGGAGGTGGTGAAGTTGCCCTTGGTGAACTGGACGTTGGGCAGCGTGAGCTGAAGGTCGAGCGGGTTGCGGATCTGCTGGCGCTCGATGCCCTCCGCGGTGAAGGCCGACACGGCGATCGGCACGTCCTGGAGTCGCTGCGACTGGCGCTGCGCGGTCACGACGATGTCGCCGCCGATCCCGGCGCTAGGACCGTCGGACGTCTGCGTGGTCGTGTCGGCGGGGCTCGCCTGACCGGGAGCCTCGACGCCTTGGGCGGTCGTCCCGCCGCCCTGCTCGCTTGACGGATCGGCGGCCTGCCCCCAGGCAGGGGACGCCGCGACCAGCGCGAGCGTGGAGACGGCGATAAGGTGCGCGGTTCTCATGGCGGGTGATCCTCTCCTCCCGGGCGCCGGTCTTCCGCCGGTGGGCCTCGTTCGTGTTTCCGGTATGGATGCTGCGGCGGAAACACCGCGCCGTCAACAGAGGGCGCCACATCGGAAGCCACGTGCGGGAGCCTTGTTGCCAGGATGATACAGTTGCGATTCAGGACCGATCCGAAGATCGGGTACGCCGCGCGGGACACGCGCGCATGAGCGGGACGGAGGACGACGCCGCCGACGGCGATCTGGTCGGCGGCGAGCCCGCGGTCGCGGTCCCCGACGAGGTGCGCGACGCGATCCGCACGCTGATCCGCTGGGCGGGCGACGATCCCGACCGCGAAGGGCTGATCGAGACGCCGCGCCGGGTGGCGAAGGCGTGGAAGGAGTATTGCGCCGGCTATGGCGACGACCCCTCGCTGCACCTGGCGCGGGTGTTCGAGGAGGTCGGCGGCTATGACGAGATCGTCCTATTGCGCGACATCCCGTTCCAGTCGCATTGCGAGCACCACATGGCGCCGATCATCGGCAAGGCGCACATCGCCTATCTGCCGCGCAACCATGTGGTCGGCATTTCGAAGCTGGCGCGCGTGCTCCACGCGTTCGCCAGGCGGCTGCAGGTGCAGGAGCGGCTTACGGCCGAGGTGGCGGACTGCATCTGGGACCACCTGAAGCCGTTGGGCGTCGCGGTGGTGATCGAGGCGACCCACGCCTGCATGACCGCGCGCGGGGTGCGCACGCCCGGCGTGTCGATGACGACGAGCCGGATGATGGGCGTGTTCAAGGAGGACATGCGCTCGCGCCGCGAGGTGCTGGCGCTGATGGGCTGCTGAGCCGGGTGGGTCCGCGCACCGTCCTGGTCACCGGCGGCGCCAAGCGGCTGGGCGCCGCGATCGCGCGCCGGCTCGCGGGCGACGGGCATCGCGTCGTGATCCATCACGGGCGGTCGGGGGAGGAGGCGCGGGCGCTCGCGGCCGAGCTGGGCGGCGTGGCGGTCGGCTGCGGCCTTTCCGACGCGCAGGCGGTGGGCGCACTGATCGATCGGGCGCGGGAAGCGGCGGGCGGACCGATCGACGGGTTGGTGAACAGCGCGTCGCAGTTCGAGTTCGACCGGCCGCCGTCGGTGGACCAGGCGCTGCTCGACCGGCTGATCCGCGTGAACCTCGGGGCGCCGGTCGCGCTGGCCTGCGCCGTCGCGGCGCAAGAGGACGTGGCTGACGGGGCGGTGGTGAACCTGCTCGACCAGAAGGTCGCGAACCTCAACCCCGACTTCTTCTCGTACAGCTGCGCCAAGATCGCGCTGGAGGGTGCCACCCAGATGCTGGCGCAGGCGCTCGGGCCGCGGGTGCGCGTGAACGCGGTGTCGCCGGGGCTGACGCTGGCGAGCGGCGACCAGAGCGACGACGAGTTCGCGCGGGCGGCGGCGAAGAACCTGCTCCGCCGGCCCGTCGGCGCGGACGCGGTGGCGGACGCGGTGGCTTTCCTGATCGGCGCGCGGGGCGTGACGGGGCAGAACCTGTTCGTCGATTGCGGGCAGCGCTTCCTGGCGCGCGGAGGGGACGTTATGTTCGAGGACCGGGATGGCTGAAACGCGCTACACGACGATCCTCGACGGGCTGGAGCTCAAGGTCGGGATCGGCATCCACCCGCCCGAGCTCGCGGCGCCGCAGCGGCTGCGGCTGTCGGTGCGCATGACGGTCGCGTACCCCGCCCCGATCGCGAACGACCGGATCGAGGAGGTGCTCGACTACGACTTCGTGCGCGAAGGCGTGCGCGAGCTGACGGCGCGGCGTTGGGCGCTCCAGGAGACGCTGTGCGACGCCATCGCCGCGCTGTGCCTGAGCGACCCGCGCGTCGTCGAGGTGACGGTGCGGTCGGACAAGCCGGACGTGTACCCGGACGCGAGCGTCGGGTGCGAGATCGTGCGGAGGCGTTGACATGCTCCCCTCCCTGGAAAGGGAGGGGTTGGGGGTGGGTGGACGCGCCTCCGTTCGAGAGCGCATCCCGTCCACCCACCCCTTGATCCCCTCCCTTTCCAGGGAGGGGAGAAGCTCACGCCCGGTTCGCCGCGCCGAGCACCGCTTTCACCCCGGCGGTGGCGATGTCGGTGTCGACGCCGACCCCGAACACGGTGCGCCCGTCCGGCGAGCGGCACTCGACATAAGCGGCCGCGCGGGCGTCGGCGCCGTGGCCGATCGCGTGCTCGCTATAGTCGACCACGTCGAGCGCGGGCGCGCCGGCTTGCGCGAGCGCGGCGACGACGCCCGAGATGAGGCCGTTGCCCCGCCCGCTGATCGACAGCTCCTCAGGCCCTGACGTCACGCGGCCGACGAACAGACGGTCGCCCGCCGAGCCCGCCTCCTTGTAGTCGAGCAGGGCGTAGCGGCCTGGCGCGAGGTAGGTCGCCTCGAACAGCCGCCAGATGTCGCCCGCGTCGAGCTCGCGGCTCGTCTCGTCGGCTAGGCGCTGGACATGGGCCGAGAAGTCGGCCTGCAGGCGCTTGGGTAGGCGGAGGCCGCGGTCCTGCTCGATCACCCAAGCGACGCCGCCCTTGCCCGACTGCGAGTTGACCCGGATCACCGCCTCGTAGGAGCGGCCGAGATCGGCGGGGTCGATGGGGAGGTAGGGCACCTCCCACAGCTCGTCGTTGCGCGCAGCTTGGGCGGCGAAGCCCTTCTTGATCGCGTCCTGGTGCGACCCGCTGAAGGCGGTGAAGACGAGGTCGCCGGCATAGGGGGTGCGCGGGTGGACGGGCAGCTTGGTGCAGTAGCCGACCGTGTTCACCACCTCGTCGATGTCGGACAGGTCGAGCCCCGGGTCGATCCCTTGCGTGTAGAGGTTGAGCGCGACGGTCACGAAATCGCAATTGCCCGTGCGCTCGCCGTTGCCGAGCAGGCAGCCCTCGACGCGGTCGGCCCCGGCCATCAGCCCCAGTTCCGCCGCGGCGACGCCCGTGCCGCGGTCGTTGTGGGTGTGAAGCGAGATCACGGCCGCGTCGCGGTTCCGCAGATGGCGGCAGAACCACTCGACCTGGTCGGCGTAGACGTTGGGCGTCGCGGCCTCGACGGTGGCGGGGAGGTTGAGGATGATCGGCCGATCCGGCGTCGGCCGGAGCACGTCCATGACCGCCTCGCAGACCTCCAGCGAGAAATCGAGCTCGGCGGTGGAGAAGGTCTCCGGGCTGTATTCGAAGCGCCAGTCGGTGCCGGGGCGCTTGGCCGCCTCGTCGCGGAGCAGCTTCGCGCCGTCGACGGCGATGGCCTTCACCTCGGCGCGGTCCATGCCGAAGACGATGCGCCGCCAGGCGGGGCTGACCGCGTTGTAGAGATGGACGATCGCCTTCGGCGCGCTGTCGAGCGAGCGGAAGCTGGTTTCGATCAGGTCGCGACGCGACTGGGTGAGGACCTGCACGGTCACGTCGTCCGGGACGCGGCCGGAGCGCACCAGGCCGGAGATGAAGTCGAACTCGGTCGCGCCGGCGCTGGGAAAGCCGACCTCGATCTCCTTCAGCCCGATCCGGACGAGGAGGTCGAAGAGCCGCGTCTTCCGCTCGGCGTCCATGGGGTCGATCAGCGCCTGATTGCCGTCGCGAAGGTCGGTCGACAGCCAGCGCGGAGCGCTCGTGATGGTGCGCGACGGCCAGCGGCGGTCGGGGAGGTCGATGGGCGGGAAGGGGCGGTATTTGACCGAAGGATCGCGGAGCATGGCGGCCGTCCTGATGAGCGCGGAAGAGGAGGTCGGAGTCCCCTTAGGCGGTCGGGCGCGAGCCGGCGTCCGTCCGCCTAAGGGCGGATAAGTCGGAAGGGGCGCGTCGCGTCGGTCATGCGGAGGCGACCATGACGGACGACGTCCGGGCTGTCCAGCCGCCGTCATCATCCGGGTTGAAGGAGGCGTTAACCCGCTTTTGAGGGATGCGCGTGCAGTGGAGGCTCGGGACAAGGAATCGCCGATGCTCCAACTCGTCTACATCAGCACGCCGCACGGGCCCGTCATGGCCGCCGATCTCCAACGGATCCTCATCGCATCGCGTCGCAACAACGCGCGCGACGGGATCACCGGGCTCCTGTTCTTCGACGGCACACGGTTCCTCCAGGCGCTGGAAGGCGAGCAGGCCGCCGTCGAGACGGCCTTCGAGCGGATCCGCGCCGATCCGCGCCACAAGGGCGTCGTCGTGCTGTCCAAGCGCGAGGTCGACGGGCGCGAGTTCGGGCAATGGGCGATGGCGTCGCGCACCGCGGTCGAGGGGGAGAGCGACATGCTGCGCCGCGTGGCCGACCTGGTCGCCGACGCGTCGCCCGCGGTGCAGGCGACCTTCACCAGCTTCGCCCAGGTCCGCCGCCAGGCGGCCTGATCCGACCACCCGCGCCGTCAGGCGGCCTAGGCCGCCTCGAACGCAGCGTTGATCTCCAGGTCGACGCGGTCGGACACGGCGGGCGCGGCCATGCCGAGCCCGAAGTCGCTGCGGTTGACCTGACCCGTCGCGCGGAAGCCGAAGTTGAGCTTCTTGCTCCGCGGGTTCGGGCCGGCGCCGACGAAGCTCGCCTGCAACGTCACCGGCTTGGTGATCCCCTTGATCGTGAGGTCGCCCAGGACCGTCGCGTCGTTCCCGCGCATCGTCACGCTCCGCGACACGAAGCGCGCGGTCGGGTGCTTGGCGACGTCGAAGAAGTCCGCGCTCTTCAGGTGCGTGGTGAAGCCGCCGCTGGTGGTGGACAGCTGATTGAGGTCGAACGCGACCTCCATCCGCGTCGCCTGGGGACGTGCGGGGTCGACGGTGATCGACCCGCCCGACGCGCCGAACTGCCCCTGGAGCAGCGAGAAGCCGAGATGGTTCACGCGCCAGGTGACCTGGGTGTGGTTCGGGTCGACCTTGTAGGTTCCCGCCGTGACGAGCGCGGGGTTGGCGCTGCCCGGCATCTGGGCGGCGGCGGGAACGGCGAGGGCGAGGGCGGCGGCGAGGACGATGCGCATGGGTCGGGCTCCGGATGGCGTAGAAGGGTTGGGGACGCGTGAGTTCGCGGTACGTGAGGTGCGGGAACGGCCCTGTCGCGGCTGATCCTGTAGGAGGGTCGGGGCGGGGCGGGTTGTCATCACCGCCATGCTGCACCAGTCGGACGCCGTAGGACAGGGGCGATCGCGAAACGGTGGGTTGCCGGTCGCCGCCACCCCGGCGGAATCTGGGATCGTCCGGTTCGCGCGGCGTGCGCTCTCGGCCGGCGACCCCAGCTTTCGCTGGGGTGACGAGGGGATTCAGTTCCGCTCGCGGTCGACCAGCTTGTTCGCGCCGATCCAGGGCATCATCGCGCGGAGTTCGGCGCCGACCTTCTCGATCGGGTGGGCGGCGGCGCGTTTGCGGGCGGCTTTGAGTTCCGGGCTGCCGGCGCGGTTGTCGGTGACGAAGCGCGATACGAAGCGACCGGCCTGGATGTCGTCGAGGACGCGCTTCATCTCGCGCTTGGTGTCCTCGGTGATGATCCGCGGGCCCGTGGTGATGTCGCCGTACTCGGCCGTGTTCGAGATCGAGTAGCGCATGTTGGCGATGCCGCCCTCGTACATGAGGTCGACGATCAGCTTCACCTCGTGCAGGCACTCGAAATAGGCCATCTCGGGCGAGTAGCCGGCCTCGGTCAGCGTCTCGAACCCGGCCTGGATCAGGTGCGACAGGCCGCCGCAGAGCACCGCCTGCTCGCCGAACAGGTCGGTCTCGCACTCCTCCCGGAAGCTCGTCTCGATCACGCCGGCGCGCCCGCCGCCGATCGCGGACGCGTAGGCCAGCGCCAGCGCCTTGGCGTAGCCGTTGCCGTTCGCGGTCCCGCTCGCCTCCTGCGCTACCGCGAGCAGGCAGGGGACGCCGCCGCCGCGCTTGTATTCGGAGCGGACGGTGTGGCCCGGCCCCTTGGGCGCGACCATGAACACGTCGAGGTCGGGGCGCGGCTCGATCAGGCCGAAATGCACGTTCAGCCCGTGCGCGAAGGCCAGGGCAGCGCCGGCGCGCATGTTGGGGGCGAGGTCCTGGTCCCAGATCGCGGCCTGGTGCTCGTCGGGGGCGAGCAGCATGACGATGTCGGCCCAGCCCGCGGCCTCGGCGGCGGTCTTGACGGGGAAGCCCTCGGCCTCCGCCTTGCGCGCGCTGGCGGAACCGGGGCGGAGCGCCACCGCGACCTCGCCGACGCCGGAGTCGCGGAGGTTCTTGGCGTGGGCGTGGCCCTGAGAGCCATAGCCGACGATGGCGACGCG
>DASVSW010000249.1:0-5344 GCA_036387895.1 Sphingomonas sp. | reverse complement strand
CCGCGGTGCGGTCGGTCGAGGGCGCGGAACTGACGGCCTTGTCCTTCGACGGCACGGGGTCGCTCCGGATCGGCGTGGCGACCGCGTCGGAGGCGTCGGTCAACGACCTGCG
The DNA here is from genome assembly GCA_036387895.1 of Sphingomonas sp. Taxonomy (GTDB): domain Bacteria; phylum Pseudomonadota; class Alphaproteobacteria; order Sphingomonadales; family Sphingomonadaceae; genus Sphingomonas. Next base: position 5,232 of record DASVSW010000249.1, on the reverse strand, counting down.
CGCCGCGATCCAGCGCGCCGGTTTCGCGGTCAACGCCGGCACTTTCACGTCGGCCGCCGGCCGCTTCGCCGGCGAGTTCACGGTGACGCCGCGATGAGCGCGCTCCGCACCTGGTTTGACGCGCGCTCGGTCCGCGAGCGGCGGCTGATCCTCGTCATGCTGGCGCTGCTCGCGCTCACGATCGTCTGGGCCGGCGTGCTCCGTCCGATCGGCGACGCGCTCGCGAGCGCCCGCGCGCGCCACGCCGACGCGGTGATCCGGCTGGGCGAGACCCAGGCGCGCGTGGAGGCGGTCCGGGCGGCTGGCCGCGATGGGCCGACCGCGCTGCCGCTCCCCGTCGCCGACGAGGTCCGCGCGCGCGCCGGCGAGGCGGGCTTCACGCTCCTGTCGGTCGACCCCGACGGTCCCGACCGCGTGCGCGCGACCCTCCAATCGGCCCGGCCCGGCGCGCTGACCGGCTGGCTCGCCCGGCTCGAACGGCGCGGGCTCATCGTCGACCAGCTCCAGTTCACCCCCAACGCTGACCGCACGGTCGGCGCGACGGTGACGCTCAGGGCGCGCGCGTCGTGAGGCGGATCGCGCTCCGCACCCGGCCGGCCGCGCTGTTCGGCGCCATGCTGCTCGCGACGCTGCTGATCTTCCTGCCCATGCGCCTCGCGCTCGGCTGGTTCGGGCTGGGGGAGCAGGGGCTGACCGCGCGCCGCGTGTCGGGGACGATCTGGGGATCGACGCTGTCGGAGGCGCGGTTCGGCGACCTGACGCTGGGCGACCTGTCGGCGCGGCTCTCTCCGCTGCCGCTCCTGATCGGCCAAGCGCGGGTGGCGCTCGCCGGGCCGGAGGCGGCGGACCGCTCGCTGCGCGCCGCGCTGACGGTCAGCCGCCATCTGATCGGCGTCGACGACGCCACCGGCAGCCTGCCGACGGGCCGCGTTTTCGCGCCGCTGCCCGTGACGTCGCTCGACCTCGACGACCTGACGGTCCGCTTCCGCGACGGGCGTTGCGAGGCGGCGGAGGGCAGGGTGCGCGCGTCGCTCGGCGGCGGGGCGGCGGGCGTGGTGCTGCCGGCCAGCATCTCGGGCGCCGCGCGCTGCGACCGCGGCGCGCTGCTGCTGCCGCTCGCCAGCCAGGCGGGAACGGAGGCGGTCGCGCTACGGATAGAGGGGAACGGCCGCTACCGCGCCGAGCTCTCGATCCAGCCCGCCGACCCCGCTTCGGCGCAGGCGCTGGAGGGGACGGGGTTCGTCGCGGGCCCGGACGGCTACCGCCTTTCGGTCGAAGGGCGTTTCTGATAGCCTTGCGCGACGCGAGGACGCCCGCTAGGGGCGCGACACCTCTGCGGCGACCGTAGTTCAATTGGTTAGAGCGCCGGCTTGTGATGCCGGAAGTTGCGGGTTCAAGTCCCGTCGGTCGCCCCATCCCCTTCTTCCGCCCTTTCCCTCGAGAGCAGCGCATGACCAACGGCTGGGGTTTCCCCGACTTCGACGAGCATGAGGGCCTGCACCTGTTCAGCGACCGGGAGTCGGGACTGCGCGCGGTGATCGCCGTCCACTCGACGCGCCTGGGGCCGGCGGCGGGCGGCGTGCGCTTCTGGCATTATCCGAACGAGGCGGCCGCGATCACCGACGCGCTGCGCCTGTCGCGCGGCATGAGCTACAAGAACGCCATGGCCGGCCTCGAGCTCGGCGGCGGCAAGGGCGTGGTCCTCGCGGGCGCGCCCGGCGACGTGATCACCACGGCGCAGCTCGAGGCGTTCGGCCGCGCCGTCGAGTCGCTCGGCGGCCGCTACGTGACAGCCGAGGACGTCGGCATGTCCGAAGAGCGGATGAAGGTCATCGCCGGCCGCACCCGCTACGTGTCGGGCCTGCCCGTCGAGAAGGGCGCCGCGGGCGGCGATCCCGGACCCTACACCGCGCATGGCGTGTATCTGGGCGTCAAGGCCGCCGCGGCGCGTGCGCTGGGCGCGATCGACATGAAGGGCGTCCGCGTAGCGGTGCAGGGCGTCGGCTCGGTCGGCGGTGGACTCGCACGGCTGTTGGCGCGCGACGGCGCTACGCTGACGCTGGCGGACGTGAACGCGGACCGCGCGGCGGCGCTGGCCGACGGGCTCGGCGCGACCCACGTGCCCGCGGGCGCGATCCTGGGCGTAGAGGCCGACGTGTTCAGCCCCAACGCGCTCGGCGCCGTGCTGACGGAGGCGACCATCCCGACGCTTCGGGTGAAGGTCGTAGCGGGCGGTGCCAACAACCAGCTCGCCACGCGCGAGGATTACGACCGCCTGCACCAGCGCGGCGTGCTCTACGCGCCCGATTACGTCATCAACGCCGGCGGCATCATCAACGTCGGCCTGGAGTATCTGGGCCAGGGCGACGAGGCCGAGGTGATGAAGCGCATCGAGCGCATCCCCGGCCGCCTGAACGAGGTCTGGGACGAGTCCGAGCGCACGGGACGCCCCGCCGCCGAGGTGGCGGACGGGATCGCGAAGCGCCTGATCGGACGCTAGACGGGGTCACGTCGGCGGGCGCAGGGGTGACGAATAAGCCCGGAACGCCTATCTGCCGAGCCGACCGTGTCTTCTCCCCTCAACCTCGCTGAGTCCGCGCGTTTTCCCACGATCGCGCGGCGGACGACGCCCGCCTGGAGCCTCGTGCGTAGCGCGCCGGACGCGGCGCGCGTCGCCGGACGGCTCGCACGATGATGGCCGAAGCGGGCCTCGCGGCCCTCTGGCTCGCGGCGGCGCTGGCGCTGGCGCAAGCCGTCCTCGCGGCGCTCGGGCTGCGCGGGCGGGATGCGGAGGTCATGGCCGCCGTGCGCCCGGTCGCGATCGTGCAAGGCGCGCTCGTCGCCTTCGCGATGGCGGCGCTGATCGCGGTGTTCCTCGCGTCCGACATGTCGGTCGGGCTGGTCGTCGCCAACAGCCATTCGGCCAAGCCCTGGCTGTATCGGTTCTCGGGCGCTTGGGGGAACCATGAAGGGTCGATGCTGCTGTGGGTCGCGATCCTGGGCGCGGCCGGCGCGGCGGTCGCCTGGTTCGAACGGCGGCTGGACGAGCGGACGCTGATCGCGACACTCGGCGCGCAAGGGGTGATCGCGCTCGGCTTCTACGCCTTCCTGCTCCTCTCCTCCAATCCGTTTGCCCGGCTGACGCCCGCCGCGCCCGAAGGGCTGGGGCTCAACCCGTTGCTCCAGGACCCCGGCTTGGCGTTCCACCCGCCGACGCTCTACGCGGGCTATGTAGGGTTGTCGGTGGCGTTCAGCTTCGCGGTCGGGGCGCTGGTCACCAGGGACGTCGGCCCGGCGTTCGCCTGGGCGATGCGGCCCTGGGTGCTCGGCGCCTGGGTGCTGCTGACGATCGGCATCACCGCGGGCAGCTATTGGGCTTACTACGAGCTGGGCTGGGGCGGTTACTGGTTCTGGGACCCGGTCGAGAACGCGTCGCTGATGCCTTGGCTCGCCGCGACCGCGTTGCTCCACTCGGTGACGGTGCTCGCCACCCGCGACGGGCTGCGGGCGTGGACGGTGATGCTCGCGGTGGTCGCGTTCAGCATGTCGATGCTCGGCACCTTCCTGGTCCGCTCGGGCATCCTGACCAGCGTCCACTCCTTCGCGGTCGACCCCGAGCGCGGCGCGTTCATCCTCGCGCTGCTCGGCCTCTACATCGGCGGGGCGCTGGCGCTGTTCGCATCCCGGATCGGCACGGTCCGGGCGGGGGTACCGTTCGAGCCCGTCAGCCGGGAAGCGGGGCTGGTCGCGAACAACCTGCTGCTGACCGTCATCCTCGGCATCGTCCTGATCGGGACCTTGTACCCGATCGTCGCGAGCGCGTTCGGCGTCCAGCTGTCGGTCGGGCCGCCCTTCTTCAACAAGACGGCGGGCGTCGTCGCGCTGGCGCTCGTGGCGATGGTCGGGGCGGGGCCGCTGCTGCGCTGGCGGCGCGACGACGGGCAGGCGGTGGTGGCGCGGATGACGTGGCCGATCGCGACGGCCGCCTTCACCGCCGCGGGCCTGTTCGTGTTCGCGCCCGACATCGGCGTTCTACCACCCGCCGGGCTTTCGCTGGCCGCGGGGCGGGCGGTCGCCAGCGCCGCGCCGCTCTGGGGACGGAACCCGCTCCGCACGCCGCTCTTCACCTGGGGCATGGTGGTGGCGCATCTGGGCGTGGCGGTGAGCCTCGCCGGCATGGCGTCGGACGCCGCCTTCACCGCCGAGCGGCTCGTCGCGGCGCGCGTGGGCGAGCCGGTGCGCGTCGGCCCGTACAGCGTGACGCTGGACGGGATCGGTCCCCGCGTCGGCGAGAACTGGTCGGCGCTGGAGGCGCGGCTGGCGGTCGTCCGCGGCGGGACCACGCACATCCTCCGCCCGCAAGCGCGCTACTTCTCGCAGCCCGCGACGAGCACCACCGAGAGCGCGATCCTGACGACCGTCGACGGACAGCTCTACGCCGTGCTCGGCCAGCCGGACGGGCAGGGGCGCTGGCAGCTGCGGCTGTGGTGGAAGCCGTTCGTCACGTTGATCTGGGCGGGAGGCGGCCTGATCGCGCTGGGCGGCGCGTTGTCGCTTATCGGCCGGGTCCGGCGCGAGCGCCGCGTGGCAGCTCGAGAGGCTTGGGCGTGACCGGGTGCGGCTTCTGATGGGGTTCGCGCTGCTGCTGGTCCTGGCCGGGGCGACGCTTGGCGCCATGGCGCTGCTCGGCGTTCCGAAGCGGCTCTGGTCGTCAGTCGCCGCCGCCGTGATGCTGGGCGCCGCGGGCTACGCGCTTCAGGGGTCGCCGGGCCGGCCCGCCAGCCCCGCCAAGCCGCCGGCCGAACGGCTGCGGGAGGATGCGGGGCTGACCGACCTGCGCGACCGGTTATTCGAGCGGTTCACGCTCGACGCCGCCTATCTGATCGCCGCCGACGCGATGATGCGCAACGGCGACGAGCGGTCCGCCGTCCGCGCGCTGCTGGGCGGCATCAACAAGATCCCGCGGAGCCTGTCGCTCTGGACGGCGCTCGGCACCGCGCTCGCGGCGCACGACGGCGACACGGTGTCGCCGCCCGCGCTGTTCGCGTTCCAGCAGGCGATGCGGATCGCGCCGCGCCATCCGGCGCCGCCCTTCTTCCTCGGCCTGGCCCATGTCCGAGCGGGCGAGTACCCCGCCGCGCGGCCCTTCTGGGCGCGCGCGGTGGCGGTGTCGCCGGAGGGCGCGTCCTACCGGCGCGACATCGCGCTCAGGCTGGCGCTGCTCGACCGGGT
>DASVSW010000248.1:0-7552 GCA_036387895.1 Sphingomonas sp. | reverse complement strand
CAACGCGCGCGACGCGCTCGAGGTCGGCGGCACGGTCGCGATCCGCACCGCGAACACGCGCCGCGGCGAGCCGGAGCGACCCGAGCACCCGCCCGCCGGCGAGCATGTGGTCGTCACCGTCGCCGACACCGGCAGCGGCATGTCCGATGAGGTGCTGGCGCGGGTCTTCGAGCCGTTCTTCACGACCAAGGCGGTGGGCAAGGGGTCGGGCCTGGGCCTGGCGCAGGTGTTCGGCTTCGCCAAGCAGTCGGGCGGCGGCGTCTCGATCAGCTCGGAGCCCGGACGGGGCACGGCCGTCAGCGTGTTCCTGCCCCGCGCCGAGGCGGCTCCGGACGCGGCCGACGCGCGGGAAGCGGAAGCGGTGGCCGACGTGTCGGCGGCGACTGTGCTGCTGGTCGACGACGACGCCGCGGTGCGCTCGGTCGCCCGCGACATGCTGATCGGTCTGGGCGCGACGGTGGTCGAGGCGGACGGCGGCGAGGCGGCGCTGGAGGCGCTTCGGGGACGTCCCGACGTGTCGATCGTCCTCGCCGATTTCGCCATGCCCGGCATGAACGGCGCGGAGCTCGCGCGCCGCGTCGCGCAAGCGCGGCCCGGGCTGCCGTTCCTGATGCTCACCGGCTACGCCGACCTGGAAGCCATCGCCGACGTGCCCGCGGACAGGGTGGTGCAGAAGCCGGTGACGGAGGACACGCTCCGCCGCCGGATCGGCGCGGTGCTGGCGGGGGCGTAGCTAGCCTCAACTTCCGTCACCCCAGCGAACGCTGGGGTCGCGTCGCGGGCGGTCGCTCCATCCCGGCCAACGATGCCAGCGTCCGCTGGCATGACGGCTTGAGAGCGCGACGTCGCTTGCGCGTCGCTACAGATCGCCGCATTTTCCGAGCTAAATCGGGGAGGGGAGAGTACGACATGGCCACCGCACCGCGCACCGCGCCGCTCTGGTTCCGCGTGGTCGCGGTCCTGCTGATCGTCTGGGGGCTGGCCGGCGTCTTCGCCTGCGTTCAGCAGTTCCGGTTGGGCGCGGAGGCGATGGGGCCGGTGACGGACTATGACCGCAGGCTGATCGCGTCGCTGCCCGTCTGGTACAACCCGCTCTACGCGGTGGCGACGGGGGCGGGGCTGCTCGGCGCGCTGGCACTCCTGACGCGGTCGCGTGTCGCCGTGCCGTTGCTGGCGGTCAGCCTCGTCGCGGTGATCGCGCAGTTCGGCTACATGTTCCTCGCCACCGACCTCCTCGCCGCCAAAGGCGCCGGGGCGACCGTGCCGTTCCCCCTGTTCATCGCCGCCGTCGCCCTGCTGGCGCTCGGGCTGTCCCGGATGGCCGCGCGGCGCGGCTGGATCGGCTGATCCGGCGGGCCTAAAGGTCGTCCATGTCCACCACCTTCACCATCGACACCTCGACCAGCCGGGCGACGCCCGTGCCGGCCCCGATGAAGCGGCAAACGGTGCCCGCGATCCGCCGCGCCAAGGGCGGGACGCCGCTGGTGATGCTGACCGCCTACACCGTCCGGACGGCGCAGCTGCTCGACCCGCATTGCGACCTGCTGCTCGTCGGCGACAGCCTGGGCCAGGTGATCTACGGCCTGCCGTCGACGGTGCCCGTCACGCTCGACATGATGGCGGCGCATGGCGCCGCGGTGGTGCGCGGCAGCTACCATGCGGTGGTCGTAATCGACATGCCGTTCGGCTCGTACGAGCGCTCGCCCGAACAGGCGTTCGACAGCGCGTCGCGATTGTTGAAGGAGACGGGCGCCGCCGCGGTGAAGATGGAAGGCGGCGCCGCCATGGCCCCGCAGGTGCGCTTCCTGTCCGAACGCGGCATCCCCGTGATGGGCCATGTCGGCCTGACGCCCCAGGCGGTGAACGTGCTGGGCGGCTACGGCGCTCGCGGCCGGACCCAGGAGGAGGCGGCGAAGATCCTCGACGACGCCCAGGCGATCGGCCGCGCCGGCGCGTTCAGCATGGTCGTGGAGGGCGTGCTGGAGCCGATCGCCGTCGAGATCACGCGCACCGTGGACGTGCCGACCATCGGCATCGGCGCGTCGGCGCAGTGCGACGGCCAGGTGCTCGTCGCCGAGGACATGCTGGGCCTGTTCGAGCGCACGCCGCGCTTCGTGAAGCGGTTCGACGACATGGCGGGCCGCATCTCGGCGGCCGCCGAGCGCTACGCCGCCGAGGTGCGCGACCGCAGCTTCCCCGGGCCGGAGCAGCTCTACCAGCCCAAGCCGTGACGCTTCCGTTTCCGGCCGCTCCCCGCTAAAGCCGCGCGCTACACCCCGTTTTCCCGTCCATCGGAGCATCTTTTGGCCGTTCCGCCCGTCAGCAACGAGACGTTCTTGCGCGAAGTCGACGAAGAGCTGCGTCGCGACCAGCTCCTGACCTTCTGGCAGCGCTACGGCCGATGGCTGATCGCCGCGATCCTGCTCGGCCTCGCGCTGTTCGGCGCGTATCTCTATTGGCAGCACCGTCAGTCGGTGAAGGCCGGCGAGGACGGCGAGAAGTTGCAAAAGGCGTACGCGTCACTCGGCGCGAACCGCCCGGCCGAGGCCGCCAAGCCGCTCGACGAGCTCGCGACCGGCTCGACGCCCGGCTACCGCGCGCTCGCGCAGTTCACGCAGGCCGACGTGCTCCTCCAGCGCAACGACCTGAAGGGCGCGGCCGCCAAGTTCGCCGCCATCGCCGGGAACGAGGACTTCGCGCCCGCTTTCCGCGACCTGGCGCTGATCCGTCAGACCATGGCCGAGTACGACACGCTCCAGCCGCAGCAGGTCATCGACCGCCTCCGGCCGATGACGGCGCCCGGCCATCCTTATCTCGGCAGCGCCGGCGAGATGGTGGCGGCCGCGCATCTGCGCGCCGGCCGTCGCGACCTGGCGGGTCGCTTGTTCGGGCAGGTCGCGCAGGACGAGAACGTGCCGGGGTCGATCCGTCAACGCGCGGTTCAGATGGCGGGCCTACTCGGCGTCGACGCCATCCAGCAGAAGTAAGGATTTGGGCATCCACATGAATCGCAACTTCCGGGCGTCCGTCGCGCTCGCCGCCCTGGTCGCGACGGGCGGCTGCGGCATCTTCAAGGGCGGGCCGAAACGCACGCCCACCGTCGGCACGCGCATCCCCATCCTCGCGTCGGAGAACAGCGTCGAGGCCGACGCGAGCATCGCCACCGTGCCCGTCACGCTACCCGCGCCCGCGCCCAATGACGCCTGGACGCAGCCCGGCGGCAACGCGGAGAAGTCGCTGGGCCATGTCGCCCTGGCTGACGCGCCGACCCGCGCCTGGACCGCGCAGATCGACGGCGGGTCGAACCGCCAGCGGCTGGGCGCCGCGCCGGTGATCGCGGACGGCAAGCTGTTCGTCGTCGACGTCGACGCGACCGTCCACGCCTTCGCCGCCGACACGGGCGCCAAGCTGTGGAGCGCGTCGCTCACGGAAGGCGACGAGAACCGCGCGGCGCGCTTCGGCGGCGGCGTCAGCTACGACGGGGGCCGCGTCTACGCGACCGACGGCCTGGGCGACGTGGTGGCGCTGGGCGCCGCCGACGGTGCGGTGGCGTGGCGCGCCAAGCCCGGCGGGCCGCTTCGCGGCAGCCCCACTATCGCGAACGAGACCGTCTACGTCCTGACTCAGGACAACCAGCTGTTCGCGCTGAACCAGACAGACGGCAAGGTGCGCTGGGCGCAGCAGGGGACGCTCGAGACGCAGGGCGTGTTCGGCGTCGCGGCGCCCGCCGCCAGCCGCGGCACGGTGGTGGCCGGCTTCTCCAGCGGCGAGCTCAACGCCTATCGCTACGAGAACGGCCGCGTGCTGTGGCAGGACGCCTTGTCGCGCACTTCGATCACGACGTCGGTGTCCAGCCTGGCGGACATCGACGCGTCGCCTGTTGTAGACGGCGACCGCGTCTACGCGGTGGGCGAGGGCGGCCGCATGGTGGCGCTCGACCTCGCCGAAGGCCGACGCCTCTGGGAGCAGAACATCTCGGGCATTTCGACGCCCTGGGTCGCGGGCGAGTGGCTGTTCGTGGTGACCGACGACGCGCGGCTGATCTGCCTGTCGCGCGCGACGGGCCGCGCCCGCTACGTCGCGCAGCTCCCCCGTTTCCGCAACGAGAAGAAGAAGCGGGGGCCGATCAACTGGTTCGGGCCGGTGCTGGCCGGCGGGCGTCTAGTGCTGACCAACTCCGAAGGCGAGATCGGTTACGTCAATCCGGCCGACGGATCGGTCCAGTCGCGCGTCGAGACGGGCGAGGCGTTCGGCCTCCCGCCGGTCGTCGCGAACGGGACGCTGTACACCATCGACGATCGCGGGCGGGTGTCCGCCTACCGCTGATCGCGCCCTCCCTCTCCCGCTTTGGCGGGAGAGGGGCTAAGTGGCGGCGATGCATCTTCCCACCATCGCCATCGTCGGCCGCCCGAACGTCGGCAAATCCACGCTGTTCAACCGCCTCGTCGGCAAGAAGCTCGCGCTCGTCGACGACCGGCCGGGCGTCACCCGCGACCGGCGCGAGGGGGAGGGCCATCTGGTCGGCCTCGACTTCCGCGTCATCGACACCGCCGGTTACGAGGACGAGGACCCCGAGACGCTGCCCGGCCGCATGCGCCGCCAGACCGAGGCCGCCGTCGAACAGGCGGACGTCGCCCTGTTCATGGTCGACGCGCGCGCCGGCATCGTGCCGCTCGACGAGGAGATCGCCCGCTGGCTCCGCGCGTCGGACACGCCGGTGATCCTCGTCGCCAACAAGGCCGAAGGCCGCGCGGGCGAACAGGGCATCCTCGAAAGCCTCTCGCTCGGCTTCGGCGACCCGGTGCCCCTGTCCGCCGAGCATGGCGAGGGCGTGGTCGACCTGTTCGAGGCCATCCTCCCCCACTTCCCGGAAGAGACCGAGGAGCCGGAGGACGAGGAGCGCCCCGACGGCCCGCTCAAGCTCGCCATCGTCGGCCGCCCCAACGCGGGCAAGTCGACGCTGATCAACCGCATGCTGGGCGAGGACCGGCTGATCACCGGGCCGGAGGCTGGCATCACGCGCGACTCCATCGCGATCGACTGGGAATGGCGAGGGCGGCCCGTTCGGCTGATCGACACCGCCGGCATGCGCAAGCGCGCCAAGGTCCAGGACAAGCTGGAGAAGCTGTCGGTCGCCGACGCGCTCCGCGCGGTCGATTTCGCGGAGGTCGTCGTGCTGCTGCTCGACGCGACGCTGGGGCTTGAGGGCCAGGACCTCCGCATCGCCGACCGGGTGCTGGAGGAGGGCCGCGCGCTCGTCATCGCGCTCAACAAATGGGACATCGCGGAGAACGCGTCGTCCTTGTTCAACGGCGTGAAGAAGGCGTTGGAGGACGGTCTGAGCCAGGTGAAGGGCGTGACGGTGATGACCGTCTCCGGCGCCACGGGCAAGGGCATCGACCAGCTGATCGGGGCCGCCTTCGAGACGCGCGAGGCATGGTCGAAGCGCGTCCCCACCGGCGAGCTCAACCGCTGGTTCGAACGCGCGATCGAGGCCAACCCGCCGCCAGCACCCGGCGGCAAGCGGATCAAGCTGCGCTACGTCACCCAGGTCAAATCGCGGCCGCCGTCCTTCGTGATCTTCGGGACGCGGGTCGACCAGCTGCCGGCGAGCTACGAGCGCTACCTCGTCAACTCGATGCGCCGCGAGCTCGGCTTCGGCGCGGTGCCGGTGCGGCTCACCATGCGCAGCCCGCGCAACCCGTATGACGAGGGCCGATCCGATCGGAAGTGAAAACAACCACTTCGGGCGCATTGCACGGCGCGACCGCCCGCCGATCGCAACCAGTCGTTTACCCGTGGGGGCGTAAAGCCGGTTTCGGGGTCGGCGGTGTCAATCGGGCGGCGGGCAGGAGGTATCGCGGTGTCTTTCGAGGGTAGCACGCTCGTCGATTGGAGCGCTTACGCGAAGACGCGGGCCGAGCTGGGCGCGGGCTTCGTCAGGATCTTAGGGTATTTCCGCGAAGACGGGATCAAGTCGGTCTCGGCGATCGAGGAGGCGATGCGCGCGCGGTCGGCCACGCAGCTCGTCATTCCCGCGCACACGCTGAAGGGCGAGTCGCGGCAGTTCGGCGCCGAGCCGCTGGCCGACCTCGCCGAGACGATCGAGAACATGGCGCGCGACTGCGTCGAGACGCGCGACGCGCCCGACGAGATCCTGCCGCACGTCGTCCGCCTGCGCGGGTTGTTCGAGGAGACGCTCCAGCTGCTCGAGCGCGAGGCGAACCCGCTCGCCGCGCGCAGGCCCCCGGCGGGCTTCGGGCGTCGCCCGGGCGCTAGCTTCGGCCAGGGCTGAGCCGCATCGGCTGCGGCTCCAGCCGCGACAGGCTGCGCCATACCCATTCCAGCGGCCCGTAGCGGTAGCGGTCGAGCCACGGCTTCGACCAGAGCAGCATCAGCGCCCAGGCGATCGGCGCCAGCCAGTACATCTCCGCACGGCCGATCCGCCCGAATAGCCCCAGGCCCCAGCCGTTGAACACCGCGGTCATGAACAGGCTCGTGCCGAGGTAGTTGGTGAACGCCGCGCGGCCGACGGCGGCTATCCGCCCGACCAGCCATCCCCCCGGCCTGGCGAGCAGGACGATCGCGCAGGCGTAGCCGACGATCAGCAGCGGGCGGATCGGCGTCGAGAGCGTCAGGGAAGCGAGCACCACCCGTCGCCAGTCGAAGCCGCTGGACGCGACCCACCAGCCGATCGCCGCATACGCCGCCCAGCCGACCGGAAGCGACAGCGCGGCCCAGCGCAGGTAACGCCGTCGGTCCCAGGCGCCGGTGAGCATGCCGCTCTTCAGCCCGGCCATGCCCCAGAGCATGTAGCCCAGCGTCTCCGCCCCGCCGAACAAAAGCTGCGCGACGGGGTTCCCCCCGTCCCGATCGAGCCGGTGCGCGACCCCGTCGAGGAAACCGCCGCGCAGCGCCGCGATCTCCGCGGCGAGCCGGTCGGGCGAAGGCCGGCCGAACCCCTCCGCGAGTCCGGCGCCTGAGGCTGCGTAGGCGGTCAGCCCCACCGAAGCCGCCAGCAAGCATTGCACCGCCACCAGCCCCGCGCCCCACCAGAGCAAGGCAGGCACGCCCCTGTTCCGGAACAGGTACGCGGCGCAGCCGACAAGGGCGTAATGGTGCAGGATGTCGCCCGCCCAGATCAGGAATAGATGGGCCATCCCGAACAGGAACAGCCAGGCCATGCGGCTTCCGTGCACGCGCCAGGGGTCGTCGCCGTCCGCGGCCGCGCGCTGGACGACGAGCAGCATCGACGCGCCGAACAGGAACGAGAACAGCCCGCGCATCTTGCCCTCGACGAGGACGAAGTTGAGACCCCAGGCGACGCGGTCGTCGAGGTCGGTCCCGCCCCAGGGCAGCGGGCTGAAATACGCGCTGTCCGGCAAGCCGAACGCGGGCAGGTTGGCGAGCAGGATGCCCATCACCGCGACGCCGCGGAGGACGTCGAGTGTGGCTATGCGGTTCGTTACCCCACCCAATATTCACCCCCGTCACCCCGGCCTTGAGCCGGGGTCCCGCTTCTTCTCGCATGAGAAGCGCTCCGAAGAAGGAG
>DASVSW010000247.1:0-3619 GCA_036387895.1 Sphingomonas sp. | reverse complement strand
CGGAGCGGATCGCTTCCAGTTCGCGTCGCGCCTCGACCTGGGCGACGGGGCGAGCGCGCCCGACCGGATCGCGGACTTCAGGCGCGCCGACCGCGACCGCATCGACTTGGCTCTCGTCGACGCCGACGAGGCGGCGGCGGGCGACCAGGCGTTCCGCTTCGTCGGCGCGGCCGCCTTCACGGGCGTCGCGGGCGAGCTCCGGGCGGAGCGGGTGGGCGACGTGACCCGCGTGTCAGGCGACGTCGATGGCGACGCCGTCGCGGACTTCGTGTTCGAAGCGGCGGGCGCCCCGCCGCTGGCGCAGGTGGACTTCATCCTCTGACCTCCCCGGACCGCACGCCGCCCGGGACGGTCCCGGGCGGCGTGCGGCGGTTCCGACGTCTTGAGCCGCGCGCGCACCGCGCTACGGTCCGGCGACCTACGAAAGGATCTCCGTGAAGCTCCGCGCCCTCGCCCTTCTGCTCCTCAGCCCCTCCCCTCTCATGGCGCAGGAGCCGCCGTCCGCGAAGATCGTCGTGCCGCCGCTCGCCTTCACCGAGCGCACGCTGCCCAACGGCTTGAAGGTCGTCGCGATGCGCGACACCGCGACGCCCAACGTCACGGTCCAGGTCTGGTACGACGTCGGCTCCAAGCACGATCCCGAGGGCCGCTCCGGCTTCGCGCACCTGTTCGAGCACATCCTGTCGCGCAAGACGGTGAACATGCCCTACAACATGATCAACCGGCTGACGGAGAACGTGGGCGGCATCCGCAACGCGTCGACCTGGTTCGACCGCACCAACTATTACGAGATCGTCCCCGCCCAGTATCTCGAGACGATGCTGTGGACCCATGCCGAGCGCATGGCGCGCCCCGTCGTCGACGCGGAGGTGTTCGAGACCGAGCGCAACGTCGTCAAGGAGGAGTTCCGCCAGCGCATCCTGGCGCCGCCCTATGGCCGGCTGCGGCTGGTGATCGACGAGAACAGCTACGACGCGCTCCCCAACCGCCGCCCCGGCATCGGCAGCCTGGAGCAGCTCGACGCCGCGACGCTGGAGGACGCCCGCGCGTTCCACGAGGCGTTCTACGGTCCCGACACCGCGACGCTGATCGTGTCCGGCAATTTCGACCCCGCCAAGCTCGACGCGTTGGTGGACAGGTACTTCGCCGCCATCCCGCGCCGCGCCAAGCCGATCCCCCTCAGGATCACCGCCTCGGAGAAGCCGCGCACGGCGCCCCGCGCGGTCAGCGCCTACGCGCCCAACGTGCCGTTGCCGCTCGTCACGAGCACGTGGCGCATCCCCGGCTCCGCGCATCCCGACATGGCCGCGCTGGAGGTGCTCGACGCGATCCTGGCGTCGGGCGACAGCTCGCGCCTCAAGAGCGCACTTGTTCGCGACAAGCAGGTGGCGACCGCGATCCAGACCCAGCTCTCGGACGTCGAGGACGGCGGCTATTACGCGCCCGCCGTGACGCTCGCGTCCGGCAAGACCGTCGAGGAGACCGAGGCCGCGCTGGCCGCCGAGATCGCGCGCGTCCGCGCCGAGCCGGTCACCGCCGCCGAGCTCGCCGAGGCGAAGAACGAGCTCCTCGCCGACGCGCTCAGGAGCCGCGAGACGTTCGATGGCCGCGCCTTCGCGCTGGGCGAGGCGCTGGTCCGCACCGGCGACCCCCGGGCGCTCGACAAGCGCCTGGCCGCCGTCGGGCGCGTCACCGCCGCCGACGTGCAGCGCGTCGCCCGCGCCTATCTGGCGCCCGAGAAGCGCGTCGACATCCGCTATCTCGACGAGAAGGCGCGGCCCGCGGGCGCGACGGACGCCTGGGCGAACCCGACGCCCATGCCGCGCTGGTTCTCGCCGCCGCCCGCCGCGCGGGCGCCGCTCGCGCTGGCGCCGGAAGGATCGCGCCAGCAGCCACCCGAGCCGTCGGCAGCCGTCCCCGTGACGCCGCCCGCGCTCGCCGAGTCGCGGCTGGCGAACGGCATGCAGGTGGTCGGCGTCCGCACCGGCCAGGTGCCCGTCGCGACGCTGGCGCTGGTGTTCAAGGGCGGCGCGGCCACCGTGCCGCGCGACCGCGCCGGTCTCGCCGAGCTCGCCGCCGAGGTCGCGACGAAGGGCACGGCGACCCGCACCGCCGAGCGGCTCGCGGCCGAGATGGAGCGGCTGGGCGCCCGGCTGAACACGTCGGCAGGCGCCGACGGCGTCACGCTATCAGTGACCGCGCCCGCCGCGACGCTGGAGCAGGCGGGCCTGCTCCTCGCCGATATCGCGCGCAACGCGTCCTTCCCCGCGGCCGAGTTCGACCGCGAGCGCCGCCGCGCGCTCGACGGGCTGTCGGTCGCGATGAAGAACCCCGCCGCGCTCGCGAGCATGACGGTCCAGCCCGTGGCGTATGGCGACGCGCCTTATGGCGCGGTGGCGACGCCCGCGTCCTTGCGCGCGCTCAGCCGCGACGACCTCGCCGCCTACGCCAAGGCGTGGTGGCGGCCCGATCTCGCGACCATGATCGTCGCGGGCGGGATCGACCCCGCGCAGGCGCGCCGCATCGGCGAGCGCCTGTTCGCGGACTGGCGCGCGGCCGGGGCGACGCCCGCGCTCCCCGCCGCGCCCGCGGGCCAGGCGCTGAAGCCCCGGCTCGTCGTGGTCGACATGCCCGGCGCAGGCCAGGCGGCCGTGCTCGCCGCGGTGCGCACGCTCGACCGGCGCGATCCGGACTTCGCGAACCTCTTCGTCGCCAACGCCGTGCTCGGCGCAGGGTCGAACGGCCGCCTGTTCCAGGAGGTCCGCACCAAGCGGGCGCTGTCCTACGGGGCGGGCAGCCAGCTCGCCGCCCGGGCCGACGACGGCCTGCTCGTCGCGCAGTCGCAGACCAAGAACGAGACCGCGCCGGAAGTGGTCGCGATCTTCATGGCCGAGCTCGACCGGCTTGGCCGCGAGCCGCTCGACGCGGAGACGGTGGCGCAGCGCAAGGCGTTCGTCGCGGGCGCGCTCGGCCGGCAGGCGGAGTCGAGCACCGGCTTCGCCTCGGTCGTAGCAGGGCTAGTCCAGCAGGGCGTGCCCGTCGCCGAGGCCGCGCGCCTGATCGAACGGGTGAACGCGGTCACCCCCGACACCGCCACGGCCGCCGCCCGCGCGCGTCTCGGCCGCCAACGCCAGCG
Source organism: Sphingomonas sp. (assembly GCA_036387895.1). Taxonomy (GTDB): domain Bacteria; phylum Pseudomonadota; class Alphaproteobacteria; order Sphingomonadales; family Sphingomonadaceae; genus Sphingomonas. The sequence continues at coordinate 483 of DASVSW010000247.1, read as the reverse complement.
TGATCGTGGTCGGCGACGCCGAGCGGTTCATCGACAAGCTCCGGGCGCAGCGGCCGGACGTGGAGGTGATCCCGGCCGCGTCGCTCGACCTGTCCGGGCCGCGGCTCACGACGCGTTAGCGACCGCGCCGTTCGACCAGGCGCGGACCGCTCGCCGCGAGGGCGTTGCGGTTCGGGCGCGCCCGCCCAGCCTAAGGACGGCTATGGTGCTGTCAGTCTAATGCGAACTCGTCTCCAAACGACAGGGTTAGACCTTTGCGGGCACCGGGCTAGCTCGCGAGCAGGCCCCACTCCGCCCAGGCGGCGGAGCGGCGTTCCTTGTAGGTCGCACGGGCGATGAGGTGGCGTTCGAGGGAGAAGTGGTTTTGCAGGCTGGCGTGGACGGAGGCGAACTTCTGGAGTGAGCTCATCCGTCGGAAGCGCTGCATCGCCCTTTCTCGTCGTCGGAACGGCAGGTGCGAGTTCTCCACCCGGTTGTTGGCCC
>DASVSW010000246.1:0-2618 GCA_036387895.1 Sphingomonas sp. | reverse complement strand
GGCTCCGCGCCCTTGATCTGGTACACCAGGCCGCTGCCGTCCGCCGCCTCCTGCGCGGAGTATTCGACGTCCGCCTCGAGCCGCCGGTCGCCGTCGAATGCGTCCTCCGCGCCCGGCGGCAGCTCGAGCACGAGGTGGCCGGTGCAGACCGTGACGTTCAGCGTCTCGTCGCGGCCCTTGGCGACCGGATCCTCCATCCGGACCACCGACGCCGAGGCCAGCCGGTCGAGCAACGGCGACTCGGCGCGGCGCACACGGGTGGCCTCGTCGAACGCCACCGCCTTCAACCGGTCATAGGTCTCCTGCGAACCGCAAGCGCGCTTCAGCCGCCGCTCCTGCGCCAGCTCGGTCGCGCGCTCCCGCTTCTCCTCGCCGGGAACCTTGGGCTCCAGATCGCCGCACGCCGATAACGACAGCGCTAATCCCGACACAGCCCCGACGACGAGCCTCACGGCCTTCTCCTGCGAACGCGAACACGATGGCCGGCCCAACGCGCGAGCGCCGCGATCGTGTCATGACGTCAACAGGAAGCGCGGCGATCCGCGAAGGCGCGGAACAGCGCCAGCGTCTCGTCGCTGACGTGATGCTCGACCCCTTCCGAATCGAGCGCCGCCGTCTCCGGGTTCACGCCCAGCGCCACCAGGAACTCGTACACGATCCGGTGCCGCGCCCGCGACCGGTCCGCCATCGCCTCGCCTTCGGTCGTCAGGAACAGCGACCGGTAGGGCCGGCTCCGCACCAGGCCTTCGCGCGACAGGCGTTGGACGACCTTCGCCGCCGTCGCCAGGCTCACGCCCATATGCTCCGCGAGGTCGGTCAGACGCGCCTCGCCATGCTCGGCGATGAGGTCGCCGATCAGCTCGACATAGTCCTCCGCCATCTCGGTCTGATGCGCCTCGCGGACGCGCCGGAACGCCGCCGCGCGGGCGTGCACGTCGGGCGTCAGGTCGGTTGCGGTGGGATCGGTGTCGGCCATCGGGGCGGTAATGCGCGGAACCCGCGCCGGCTTCAAGGATTAGCCGTGGCTAAGTTCGCGCGCTAAGGGATAGTCCGATGCCGCCCGCCCGCCTCCCGCCTATTCGGATCTTGGGCGTCCTGCCGGCGCTGTTCGCCGCCGCGGTCGCTGGCGCGCAGGAGCCGGCGGGCGCCGATCAGGTCGTCGTGACGGGGACGCGCACGCCGCGCACGATCCGCGAGTCGCCGATCCGCACCGACGTGATCGGCGAAACGATCCTGAAATCCGCCGCCCCGCGCAACCTGGCCGACGCCCTCGACTACCTCCCCGGCGCGCGCGCGGAGAGCAACTGCCAGAACTGCAACACGACCGAGATCCAGCTTCTGGGCCTGCCCGGCGCGTACAACCAGATCCTGCTCGACGGCCTGCCGCTCGTGTCGGGCGTCGCCGCGGTGTACGGCGTGGAGCAGTTCCCCGCGATTCTGATCGACCGGATCGAGGTCGTGAAGGGCGGCGGCTCGGCGCTCTACGGCCCGGGCGCGGTCGCGGGCGTGGTCAACGTGCTGCCCATCCGCCCGACGCGCACGGGGCTGCGCCTCGCGATCGATCACAGCCGGCCGGGCAGCGAGAGCGCGGGTTCGAGCGCGCTGGTCGGCACCTTCGCCCCGTCGGAGGCGGCGACGATCAGCGCCTATGGCCAGGCGGAGCGCAGCCCCGCGGTCGATCTCGACGGCGACGGTTACACCGAGCTCGCGCGCCGTCGCCTGGCGACCGGGGGCGTGCGCGCGAACCTCGACCTGGGCGGCACGCTCTTAGCCGCCGAATACCAGTACACCGACGAGACCAGGCGCGGCGGCAACCGCCTGTCCGCCCCCGCCTTCCTCGCCAACGTCGCCGAGAGCATCGACAGCCGTCTCCACCGCGCCAGCCTGTCGGCGACGCGGCCGCTCGACGCCCGCACGAGCCTGACCGGCGTCTACGCCTTCGCGCGCGTCGACCGGTCGAGCTTCTACGGCGGGCTGGGCGACGTCGAGACCGATCCCGCCGCCCCCGGCTTCGACGCGCAGGCGCTGGCGGACGCCGCCGCGATCAGCCGGCGCCAATACAGCCGCACCTCGGACGTCCTCCACTTCGCCGAGGCGCGGCTCGCCGCCGAGCGAGGCCGTCACGCGGTGCTGGCGGGCGTCCAGTACCGCACGGAGACGGTGGACGACCGCAATCTCGACCTCGACGGGACCGAGCTCGCGACGCTCAGCGCGGGACGCTTCTCGACGCTCGGCGCGTTCGTCCAGGACGAGTGGGCGCTGTCCGACGCCTTCAAGCTGCTGCTGGGGCTGCGCGTCGACAAGAGCTCCGAGCTCGACGACGCCATCGCGAGCCCGCGCCTTGGGCTGTGGTGGTCGCCCGGCCCCGCGCTGGTCCTCCGCGCCAACTGGTCGACCGGCTACCGCGCGCCCGAGATCTTCTCGGAGGACATCCACGTCGCCGTGCTCGGCGCGGAGCCCGTCCGCGTCCGCAACGCGCCCGGCCTTCGCCCCGAGCGCGCCGACTCGGTCGCGCTCGGCTTCGACTGGCGGCCGAGCTGGGGCGACGGCGCGTTCACGCTTGACGGGCAGGCCTATCGCACCCGGCTCCGCGACACCTTCTTCCTCGGCGACATCCG
>DASVSW010000245.1:0-1852 GCA_036387895.1 Sphingomonas sp. | reverse complement strand
GGGATGTCGGAGGTGGCCTCCGGCGTCGCGGACGTGTTCGACGACGTGACCGACACGGCGCTCCGGTGCCGTTTCACCGATTGCGCCCATGCCGACGAGCCCGGATGCGCCATCCGCGCCGCCATTGCGGAACGGACGCTCGATCCCGCCCGCGTCGACCGATGGCGCAAGCTCGCCGAGGAGGACGCGTCCAACAGCGGCGGGGCGGCGGTCCGTAGGTCGCGTTCGGGAAGGACGGGAGACAGGAGATGACGATTGGCTGACCTCTACCGCCGGGCGCTCGAGTCCGAGCGCAGGAAGCTCTGGGCGGAGTGCCGCCTCAAGGGGCTCGCCAAAGGCACCCCCGAACGCCTCCGCATCGACGAGCTCGACCGGCTGCTCGCGGAGCACGGAGCGAAGTCGGCCGGCTGAGCGGACGGGACGAGGCCGGCGATCCCGGCCGCGCCCCGTCCCGACACGCCTTACGAGTTCCGGTCGCTCAACCCGCCGGACGGGCGGCGCTCAGAGCCAGAAGGGCGTCCTCGGCTGAGCGACGGGGCGGGGCGCGGTCCGCTCGCCGGTTCCGCGATCGGCCGCGAGGTCGAGCGGCAGGCGGCCGGTCGAAAGGAAGCCGCCCAGTATGTTGAAGAACTCGCCCAGGCTCGGCGTCTCGGCGCCCGGGCCATAGGCCTGGCCGGGGCGCGTCACGTCCAAATCCTGCTGCGTCGCGATCGCGCCCTGCTCGGTGCGCCAGCTCGATCCCGTCGCGTTCTCGTACAGCATGAAGCCGTCGCGGTGCGCGGCGTCCAGCGCCCGGCCGTTCGCGCCAACCGTGACCTGGAGGTCGCCCAGCTTGTTCTGGCTGATGCCGTCCACGACCAGCGAGTTCGCGCCCTTGGTGATGACCACCTGGCTCGCGACGTACATGTTGGGGTTGCCGTTCCACTGCTCGGTGTTGATCGTCAGCTTGGTGCCGTTCTCGAGCTGGAAGGTCGTGGTGCCCCAGAAGTCGAAGACGTGCTTGCCGTCGACGTCGACGTGCGGGTCGCCCCAGACGCGCGTGTTCTCGCCGGTGCGTGCGTTGAAGATCGTCATCTCGCTGTTCCGCTCGTCTACTTTGAGCGAATAGCCGTCGCCGAGATCGATGTCGGCGGTGTGGGCGCCGGTGGTGGTCGCCGACCATTGCGCCAGCGGCCGCTCCGCCCCGGCGCTCCGCGCGGTCAGCGTCACCGAGGGCGGCAGCATCGGCTGCGAGAAGGGGCCGGACGCCAGGCGGTCGATCCGCTTGGCCAGCACGCCCGCCGCCAGCTGGAGGAAGGCGGCGTCGGCCAGCATGCCGATCCCCGCCGCCAGCCCCGCGTTGAAACCGGCGTTCGCCCCGTTCACGTTCATGGTCGGTCTCCCTGTTATCGTGCGGACCGGCTTAACGCGGTCTTCACCTTCGCGCCCTCCGCGTAACGTGGAGGCCGTCTAAGCGAATCGTTGAGGAGCCGGACCGGTCGGGGCGCCTCCGCGTTTCGCCTAGAGCCGCGACGCGTCGCCCCTGCTATGGATCGGCGTTCGTGGGGTAGGGAAGGAGCAGCGCCGCCGATGGTCGGTCCGATCGGATCCAGCCGTGTCGCATCCGTGGGCGCCGTGCGCGTCGGCGCGGCGGGCGGCACGCGCGCGGGCGGCGCGATGCGCGGCCTGGCCGGGCGCGTGGCGGACGCCTTCGCGCAGGAGTTTGACCTGCTCGGCGACGGGCGGCGGAACCGGCAGCAGCGCCCCGAGCTCGACCCCTATGACGTGAACGGCGCCGCGCGCGAGCTGACGGCGGGGCTGGGCGGCGGCGCGGTGGACGAGGGCCGCTTCGTCCGGTCGCTCGGCGCCTTCG
>DASVSW010000244.1:0-2311 GCA_036387895.1 Sphingomonas sp. | reverse complement strand
GGAGCGGATGCGCTGGTTCAACTCGCTCCTCTTCCCGCTCGCGGCCGCCGCCCGGATCGCCGGCCGGCTCTCGGGCCGCGACGACAGCGACGACTCGCCGCCGCCAGGGCCCGTCAACGCGCTGTTCGAGCGCGTCTTCCGGCTGGAGCGTCACCTCGTCGGCAGGGTGCCGATGACGCCCGGCGTCTCCATCGTGACGTTGGCGACGCCCACCTCGTCGCGTTCGGCCGACTGAAAGCCGAGGCTCGCGCGCCCGCGCACGGGGCCCGCGACGTCGGCGACCAGATATAGCGGTCGCCGCTTCGATTCGACGTACAGCCGGCCGAGATACTCGCCGATCATGCCCAGCACGAACATCTGCACCGCCGACAGGATCGTGACCACCAGCATCGTCGAGGTCCAGCCCTGGACGGGGTCGCCCTCGAAATAGCCCCAGGCGATGTAGACGAGCAGCAGCAGCGACGCGGCCGCCAGGATCACGGCGGCGTGGCTCGCGAACCGCAGCGGCGCCGTCGAAAAGCCCGTCACCGCGTCGAACGCCAGCCGCATCATCTTGCCCAGCGGATAGTTGGTCTCGCCCGCGTTCCGCTCGGCGCGGTCGTAGGGGAAGGGGACCTGGCGGAACCCGATCCACGCCACCATGCCGCGGATGAAGCGCGCCTGTTCGGGCAACGACAGGAACGCGTCCAGCGCGCGCCGGCTCATCAGCCGGAAGTCGCCGGTGTCGAGCGGGATGGGCGTGTCCGTCACCCGGTCGAGCAACCGGTAGAACAGCGCGGCGGTCGCCAGCTTGAACAGCGTCTCGCCCTCGCGCTTGCGGCGCACGGCGTAGACCACGTCCGCCTCCTCGTCGCGCATCGCCCGGCGCATGTCGGACAACAGCTCGGGCGGGTCCTGCAGGTCGGCGTCGAGGATCAGGATCTGCTCGCCCGCGCACAGGTCGAGCCCGGCGGTCAACGCCAGCTGGTGCCCGTGGTTGCGCGACATGTTCACCGCGACGAGCCGCGGGTCGCGTGTCGCCAGCGCGCGCATCACCGCCCAGCTGTCGTCCCGGGATCCGTCGTTGATCAGGACGATCTCGTAGTCCTCGCCCACCGCCGCCTGCGCCGCCGCCGTCACGCGCCCGTGCAGGACGGGCAAGTTCAGCGCTTCGTTGTAGCAGGGGACGACGACGGACAGGGCGGGACGACGCATGACGGCGGACATGTAGCCGCGCGGGGAGGGCGCGTCATGGGCCAAGTTGTGGGGGAGCGACGGGGGCGCTATCTTGCTTTCCAAGGAGAAGCGGCGATGGCCACGGTGATCAGCAAAGAGGAAGCCTATGCCCAGCTGACGGATGTGCTCAACCGCGCGATGGCCGGCGAGGAGATCGTCATCGAGCAAGAGGGACGGCCGCGCCTTAAGCTGATTCCGGTCGACGAACCGCTGCGACCGCAAGGAAAGCGGAAGTTCGGGGGCTTTGAGGGTCGCATCAAAGAGGCTCCCGGCGTGTGGGATCCCATGTCGGACGACGAACTGCGGGAAATCGGTCTGCTTTGAACGGCTTGCTGCTCGACACGCATGCCTTTCTGTGGGTCTTCGCCGAACCGTTGAAGTTGTCGACTGAGGCTCGCGCGGCGATCGAGGAGCGCCACCGTCGCGTGTTCATCAGCTCGGTTAGCATCTACGAGCTCGCGTTCAAGCACAGGTTGGGCAAACTCGATCAGGCCGAGATCCTATTGGATGACCTCGATCAGCAGCTCGAGTCCAGATCGTTCGAGCGGCTCGACGTCGCCCATGCTCACGCGCTGACAGCTGGGCGGCTCGATCCGCTGCACCGCGATCCGTTCGACCGGCTGCTGATCGCGCAGGCTCTGGTGGAGGACCTCGAACTCGTCTCGAACGAGAAACTGTTCGACGGGTTCGGCGTCCGCCGGCTCTGGTGAGCGCCGTTTCGCCGCCCGGTCGCGGCGCGCGTCGGGTTGGTCGCACGTCGTTCGACCCCGTCCCGTGATCGGCGCACCGGCGCCGTCGAAAGGACGGCGGCGATGGGACGGTTGGTTCGGATGGTGACGGCGGTGGCGACGCCCGTGGGCGCGCTCTACGGTTTCGCGCCCGTGCAGACCGAAGCGGCGATAGCGCTCGCCGTCCGCCCGCTCTTCCGCCGCGCCCGCGCGCCGAGGCCGCTCCGCTAGACCCGGTCCGCCGCGTGGACGGCGTCCGCCGCGCGGAGCGCCGCGAGCAGCCGCATCAGCTGGTGGAGGTCGTGGACCTCCACGTCGATCATGTTGGTGTGGTAGAGCGTGTCGCGGTTGTCGAGCCGGAGCTCGAT
>DASVSW010000243.1:0-7523 GCA_036387895.1 Sphingomonas sp. | reverse complement strand
GCGCCAGCTCGCCAATGTCTGCTCCTCGAACGCGCCCTCGCTATGGCCGCAGCCGCCGTAATCGAAGCGGAGGAAGGACCGTCCGTGCGACTTCGCCCAGGCTTCGAGCGCAAGCGCCTTGGTCCCCGTCATGTCGGACGCGTAGCCGGGCAGGAACAGGATCGTCGGCCCGATCCCCTCGTGCAGGTGATAGGCGAGGCGGGGGCGGGTGGTCATGCCGGACCCCTTAGCGCCGCGCCCGCGTTGCTGCTAGCGAGTGCTGGAACGGAGGAGACCCGCATGACCAGGATACCGCTTCTCATGGCGACCGGCGCGCTGCTGCTCGGCGCGTGTCAGCAACGCGGGCCGGCGCTGGGCGAAGCGCTGCCGGGCGGCCAGCTCGCCACGGCGACGATGGTGACCGCCGCCGGCCAATCGGCCGGCCGCGCCACCGCGCGCGAGGTGGGCGGCGGCGTCCGCTTCACGCTCGACGTGTCGGGCATGCCGCCGGGCCAGCACGGCGCGCACGTCCACACGGTCGGCCGGTGCGATCCGCCCGACTTCCAGACCGCCGGCCCGCACTGGAACCCCACGGGCGCGAAGCACGGGACGAACAATCCGCAAGGCCCCCATCTGGGCGACCTCCCCAACATCGTGATCGGCTCGGACGGTCGCGGCACGCTGTCGTTCGTCATGCCGGGCGCGACGATGGCGGGCGTGCTCGATCCGGACGGCGGGTCGATGATGGTCCACGCCGCCGCCGACGACCTCGTCACCGATCCCTCGGGCAACAGCGGCGGCCGCATCGCCTGCGGCGTGTTCCAGCCGAGTTAGGCCTGCTCGCCTGCGACACGCCACGCAGTCAGGCCCGCGAGACCGCCCGTGATCGTGGTCCAGGCAAGCTCGGCCAGCTCCCGGCCCCACTCGCCCGGCGAGAGCGCCTCGTCGGCGAATACGACGTACACGCCGTTCTGCAATATGCTGGCCGTATCGTCGCCCGTTTGCGACCAGGTCATCCATAGGCTGACCGCACCTAACGCCGCGCCGGCGCACAGCCCGACGCGGATCGCGTCGCGCTTGCGCTTGAGTCCGCGCCGATCGGCCCAAGTCCAAGCCAGCCCACCGACCGCTGCGGTAATCATGAGCGCGGGGACAAGGCCGAACAGGGCGTAGAGCCAGAGGAGGCTCGCGGCTTTCGCCAGGAGCGCTCGACCGACCTGCTTACCCGACCACCAGTCGTCCGCGATCCAAGGCGCCAGATCCGAGGCGGTTAGGCAGGTCCAAGCGACGATTGCCGCCGCCATCAATCCCCATGTGCGTCGGCTGACGCGCGGCAGCGGCGAAGGCTCGAATGTCCTCATCCCACGGCCTCCCCCGCCGCCCGGGCCCGCGCCTCGCGCGAGGCTTCGGCGGCGGGGAGCAGCCGGATCGCGGCAATCGCGGCGGCGACGGTGATCGGCGTCGAGAGCAGGATCGCCAGCATCCCCGTCGACAGGCTGCCCGTCAGCGTCGATACCCGCCCCGCGAGATACGGCCCGAGCGCCAGGCCCAGCAACGTCGTGCCGATGAAGAAGGTCGCGGTCGCCGTGCCGCGCATCCGGGGCAGCACCAGGTCCTGCGTCGTCGCCCCCGCGGCGCCCAGCGACGTGCTGGCGAACACCCCGCCGACGAACAGCGCCGGCAGGAACAGCCAGGGCGTGTCGGCGGTGAACGCGACGCCAAGGCAGGGCGGCTGCGCCAGCGCGCCGAACAGCACGACCCAGAGCCGCCCCGCCGGATGCCGCCGCCGCAGCCGGTCCGCGACGACGCCGCCGATCGTCACGCCCAGGAACCCCGACAGCGCGCCGCTCCCGCCGATGAACAGGCCGGCGTCCGCCGGCGACATGCCGAGATCGCGCAAGGCGTAGGGCGCCGCCCAGAAGCTCGCGGCGTACGACAGGAACGCGTTCAGCCCGTACGCCACCACCGTGCACAGGAACGCGGGCGTCGCCACGATCAGCGCGAAGGCGGCGGGGTCCCGCAGGCGCAACGCGCTCGCCCAGGAGAAGACGGCGTAGACGCCGATCCCGATCGCGATCCACTGGGCGGCGGGCTCGCCCGCCTGGATCAGCGACCAGGCGACGAGCGCGGTCAGCGCGGCGGCGATCAGGTTCACCACCAGCGTCCGCGTCCCCTGCCGCGCCGAGCCGATCAGCGTCAGCGGCGGGACGATGGTGAGCAGCTCGTCGAAGAACGACCGGAACGGCGCGGGGTGGGGCGGGGTCGGGATGCCGTCGGACGCGCCCCTCACCGGCTCGCGCAAGGTCGCGATCCACAGCGCCACCAGCAGCCCCGGCAGGCCCACCGCCATGAACGCCGCCTGCCATCCGACCAGCCCCAGCGGGCCGCCGCTCGGATAGGCGCGGTTCCAGTTCTGGACGACGAGCCCTCCGATGAACAGCGATACGCCCCCGCCGACGTACAGCCCCGCCGAATAGATCGACAGCGCCGTCGCGCGCAGCCGTTTCGGGAACCAGTCGGAGATGAGCGAATAGGCGGACGGGCTCGCCGTCGCCTCTCCGATGCCGACGCCCACCCGCGCCGCCGCGAGTTGCCCGCCCGTCGACGAGAAGCCGGACAGCGCCGTCATCGCCGACCACAGCGCCAGCCCGCCCGTCATCAGGCGGACGCGATGCCAATTGTCCGCCAGCCGCCCGAGCGGGATGCCGAACAGCGAGTAGAAGACGCCGAACGCCGTGCCGTACAGAAAGCCGAGATCGCCGTCGGTGAGGTCCAGGTCGCGCTTGATGTCCTCCGCCAGGATCGAGATGATCTGCCGGTCGACGAAGTTCAGGATGTACACCAGGAACAGGATGCCGAGCACGTACCAGGCGTATCGCGGCGCCTGGGCGTCGTCCGGCTCGGTCATCTGTCCTCTATCCCTTCACGACGGCGATCAGAACGCCAGGCTCAGTCCGGCGAACGCGGTGACGTTGTCCATGTCCTCGCGCAGCACCTGGCCCGACACGCCGCCGCGCACGGCGAGCTTCGGGCCGAGGTTCCCGTCCGCGGAGGCGGCGAAGCTAGCGTAGTCGCGGTCCGCCCGGCGCACGTCCGTGGTGTACGAGATGGGCGCGCCCGCGGGGGTGAGGACGATGCTCCGCCCGTCGTCGTCGAACTCGCGCTCATAGCCCGCGCGAGCGGCGAAGCGCACGGGGCTATCGGGCGCGGTATGCGCGGCGACGCCGAACCGGCCCGTAAGGCTCGTGATCCGTTGCCGCCCGAAGGCGGCGTCGGTGGAGCGCGTTCCCGTCTCGGCGTATCCGTCGATTTTCAGCCGCTCATAGGCGAGCGCCGCGTCCGGCCCCAGCGAGAGCGCGCCCGCGGTGAACAGGTCCGCGCCCAGCGTCCCGCGCACCGCGTAATAGTCGCCGTCGGTCTCGCCTTCGGACGAGCGGCTGGCGGGCCCGAGCACGACGCGGCGGCGGATGTCGTCGAGCTCCAGCCGGCCGTAGCTGCCGTCGACCAGCACGCGCACCGGCCCGAGAACGGCGCGACCATACCCGCTCACCGTCCAGGCGGTGGCGTCGTAGCCGCCCTGGCCCGCGGCGAAGTCGCCCTTCACGTCCGAATAGCCGGCGACCAGGCCGACGCCGCTCGTGGCGCCCAGGCCCAGGTCGACGCCCAGCGTCCCGGTCAGCCCGCGATGGTTCAGCCCGATCCGCTGCGCCGAGCCGTCTTGCGAATGATGGTGGTAGCCGACGCCGCCGAACAGCGCCGCGCCGCGCTCGGCGCGCCGCACGGCCCCGCGCCCCGCACCCTCCCACTGCTCGCGCTGCGAACGGAACAGCGCCTGGCCCGCATAGGCGAGCGCGGCGATCTGCTCGGGCGCCTTCATCAGGCTCGCGATCGCCTGGCCCTGGATGCGCTGGGTGATGCCCGCCGGGTGCACCGCATCGGCGAGCAGATAGGTCTCGTTGGCGTCGGGCGCGACCAGCGAGGCGCGCGTGCAGGTCAGCGAGGAGCCGACGCAGGCGGTGCCGGTGACGTTGGTGATCCCGAAGGCGGCGCGCTCCGCCACGATCTCGTTGAATAGCCGGTCGGTGTCGAAATAGAGCGCGTTCACGTTCGCGGCCCGGAGCGCGTCGGCGTATGTCCGGTTGAACAGCTGGATGCCCGCCGAGCCGCCCGACTGGATGGCCAGCGTCACGATCCGCGGCGCGCCCGCGCCCTGGAGGCGGACCACCGTCTGGGCGAGCTGGTTGGCGGCGCCCGTCAGGATCGCGTTGTCACGGCTCCCGCCCGCCTGGAAGGCGAAGAAGTCGTTGCCGCCGCCCTGGACGTAGACGAGGTCGCCCGGCCGGAAACCGCCCGCGTTGAGGAAGTTGGTGACCTGGGTCGCGATGGGGATCGTCAACCCGTTGGGCGCGGTCACGCGCGCGCCGCCGATCGCGTAGTTGGTCCCGCCCCGGCCGTAGACGGGCTGGAGGTCGACGCCGAGCCGCGCAGCGAACACCTCGGGCGCCACCGGGTCGGGGTTGGTGGTGAAGCTGCCCGCCTCGCGCGGGATGCGGGGGTCGAGCGTCAGGAAGTAGCCGCCGTCCGACAGCGAGTCGCCGAACACCACCACCCGCGTCACGCGCTCGCCACCTGTCTCCGCCGTCGCGCTCGTCTGCGCAGCGCCGGGGGCAGCCAGCGTGAATGCCGTGGCGGCGAGCAGCGCGCCCGTGAACCCCTTCATATTCCTCTCCTTGTTCTCGGCCGACAGCGTGGAGGGCGGGAGAGGGGGCGTCAACCGCCGATCAGCCCAGCGGCGCCTCCGCCACGGCCTCGTAGCTGGCGCCCGCGCGGCCGAGATGGCTGCGGTAGAGGATCGCCCGGTCGAACCGGAACGGCTCGCTCGACAGCGCGGCGTGCGCCGCGAGCCAGCGCCGCACCTCCGGCCCGTCGTGCCGCACGCCCCGCGACAGGCGGCCGACGGTGACGTGCGGGGTGAAGCTGCGCCTTTCAGGTTCTAGCCCTGCCCGCACGCAGAGCTGGTCCACCTTGCGATGGAGGGACGTCAGCGGTTCGCGCGGGGCCAGGCCCGCCCATAGCGCGCCCGCGCGGCCACGCCCGCCGAACGCGCCCACGCCGTGCAGCCGCACGGTCGGGGCGCGCGCGCGGAACGCCTGGAACGCGTCGACCAAGTCCTCCGCCGTCGGACGCTCGACCTCGCCGACGAAGCGCAGCGTCAGGTGGAGCTGCTCGTCGTCCTGCCACCGCGCGTCGGCCACGCCGTCCATCAGGTCGATCAGCCGATCCAGCACCGATTCGGGCGGCCGCAGGGCGAAGAACAGGCGGATCATCGAGCACAGCTCGGCGCAAGCGGACCCTCAAGGGCCTTCGGGCGTTCCGGTTTCGCTTGAAAGCGACCGTTACAGGGCCGATATTCGACACATCCCGGCGATCGATAAGCCGGGGCAAAGGAGCTGGTTTCCACCATGGCTAATTGGTCCGACCCCCGACCCGCCGCAACGGCCTTCGGCGCCACGCGCTCGGGCGTGCGCACGGAAGCGTACGACGCGGGTCTCCGCCGGTACATGCTGTCCGTGTACAACTACATGGCGAGCGGCGTGCTGCTCACCGGCATCGTCGCCCTGCTGTTCGCCTCGAGCGGCATGGCGCAGCAGGTCTTCTTCTCGCCCGGCCTGCTGAAATACGTCATCATGTTCGCGCCCTTGGCGTTCATCCTGGTGCTGAGCTTCGGCATCCAGCGCCTGTCGACGCCCGCCGCGCAGGCGACCTTCTGGGCGTTCGCGGCCGTCATGGGCTTGTCCATGTCGACCATCTTCCTGCGCTACACGGGCGCGTCGATCGCGATCACCTTCTTCGCGACCTCGGCGGCGTTCCTGTCGCTCAGCCTCTACGGCTACACCACGAAGCGCGACCTGTCGGGCTTCGGCACGTTCCTGATCATGGGCGTGGTCGGCCTGCTCGTCGCCTCGCTGCTGAACCTGTGGTTCCAGTCGCCGGCGTTCAGCCTGGTGATCAGCGCGGTCGGCGTGCTGCTCTTCGCAGGGCTGACCGCCTACGACACCCAGCGCATCAAGAGCATGTACGACTATGTGCAGGGCACCGACATGATGGGCAAGGTCGTGATCATGGGCGCGCTGTCGCTCTATCTCGACTTCGTCAACATGTTCCAGTTCCTGCTCTCGTTCCTGGGCAGCCGCGAGTAGCCCTCGCGCTTCTCGGACAGAGGATCAGGGCCCGGCGGAGCGATCCGCCGGGCCTTTTCCGTAGCAGGAACGGGCGCTTGCCTCCTTCGTTCTACTCGTGAAACCAGATACGGCAGGAGACGCGCGATGAGCGACCGCAACGAACGGAACATGGGCGAAGCGCTGGACGCGATGTCGGTGGCGCCCCCCAACGCGTCCAACAACGCCGAACGCGATCCCCGCCAGGACGCAGGGCAGGACCGCTCGATCGAGCAGCGCCTCCAGCGCGATCCGTCGTCGGTCGAGGCCCGCCTCGACGAAGGGCTCGACGAGACGATGGACGGCTCCGATCCCGTCTCAATCATCCAGCCCGGCACCTCCTCGACCGAGCCGCCGGCCTCTTCCGGCTACGATCCCGACGCCGAACGCGGGCGCTGACGCCCGTCCGACGGGTCGTTGCGCTCGCGACTCGTTTGTTGCGCAAATAGCGCAATCTCCCGCAACTTTCGTCCGGTGTCATCGGCTCGTCGCAAATGACGTTGCCGCCGGGGAACTTTTCGTCATTTCTACTCGCGGGGACGGGAACGTTAATCCTGGCGTTAACCAGGCCGGCGTAAACCGTTAGCGGGACCTCGGATTTGGGGTGGGGAAATGACCGGAAAGACCAAGCAGGCCGACGGCTCGATGACGTTGGCGGAGATGAAGGAGTTCGCGAGCTTCTCGGCCGCGACGCAGCGCTACGTTCGGCGCTCGCTCGACATCGGGCTCGACCGCGACGACGCCATGGCCCGCTGGGGCCGCGACCTGGTCGAGGCGGCGAGCATCCGGGCGCAGTCGCGCGTCTACCGGGCGCTCCCCGACATCCGCGCCATGGTGCCGGAAGCGAGCGGCCTCGACGCCGTGGAGCCGTTCCTGGGGCCGCTGATCACGCTCGCCGCGTTCGACCTGGGGCAGGGGCGGATCACGAGTTTCTCCGCCTTCCGCTTCCTCTACGAGCGTCTCGTCGGCGCCGAGGTGCGGCCCTGGCTGCCGTCCGCCTTCTGCGCCGCCGCCGCGCTGCCGCACCTCCACCCGGAGCTGCGCCGCAAGCTGCTCCAGTCGATCAGCGAAGCCGCCGCGACCGCGTCCGGCTGGTCGAGCCGCCAACCCGCCTTCTTCCCTTATTGGGTCGAGAAGGTCGACATGTCCGCGCCCATGGCGCACTGATTATCGCAACCCTCTCCCGCTTTCGCGGGAGAGGGACCGGCCCGCAGGGCCAGGGTGAGGGCCTGTTCTGGTCACAGGCTGTCGTCAGGCCCTCATCCTGCGGCTCCGCCGCTGTTCCTCTCCCGCAAAGGCGGTAGAGGGGATAGGCCATTCAACCGC
>DASVSW010000242.1:0-11691 GCA_036387895.1 Sphingomonas sp. | reverse complement strand
GCTCGGGATGTTCAGCCGCAGCATCGCCATCATCATGCCGGGCAGCGACTTGTCGCAGCCCGCGAAGCCGACCAGCGCGTCGTAGCAATGGCCGCGAACCGAGAGTTCGACCGAGTCGGCGATCACCTCGCGGCTGACGAGCGACGACTTCATCCCCTGGTGGCCCATGGCGATGCCGTCGGTGACGGTGATCGTGTTGAAGCGGCGCGGCATGCCCCCGCCCCGCTCGACGCCCGCGCGCGCGGCGTCGGCCTGGGCGTCGAGGGTCGTGTTGCACGGCGCGCTGTCGTTGCCCGCGGAGACGAGCCCGACGAAGGGGCGCGCGATCTCCTCCTCGGTCAGCCCCATCGCGTAATAATAGCTGCGATGCGGCGCGCGCTCGGGACCGACCGAGACGTGACGGCTGGGCAGGCGCGACTTGTCGAAGCGGAGCATGGGGACGGTATGCGGCGGCCCCGGCGAGCTAGCAATCCCTCTCCCATCGGGAGAGGGAGGGACCCGTGCGGCGCACGGCGGAAGGGTAAGGGTGACCGCTGGTCGACCGGCGTCCGCTCACCTTCACCCCTCGCCGCCTGCGGCGGCTTCGCCCCTCTCCCGTCGGGAGAGGGGAATCAGAGCGAGTCCAGCGCCTTCTGCACGCCGTCCATCGTGAACGGCTTCATCAGGCGCGGACGGTCTCGGAAGCGTTCGGCGACGCTGTCCTCCGAGCCGCCGGTCGCGAAGACGAAGGGGATGCCCTTGACCGCCAGCGCTTCGGCGACGGCCACGCTCTTCTCCCCGCCGCGCAGGTTCACGTCGAGGATCGCGGCGTCAGCGCCGTCGATGAGCGGGAGCGCGGACGCCACGCTGTCCGCGGTGCCCGCAACCTCCTTGTCGAGCAGCTCGAGGAAATCCTCGAGCATCATCGCGATCAGGGGTTCGTCCTCGACGATGAGGATACGCTTGGGAAAGGTCATCGGTCCGGTCGCATAGCGGCGTTCGAAGCGGACGCAAACACTTACCTTCGGGCGCTCAGCGGCCCGCCATCACCGAACGCGTGACCTCCGCCAGCTGCTGCACCGAGAAGGGCTTGGGCAGGAAAGCGACGTTGTCGAGGTCGATCGATTTCCGCAGCTGCTCCTCGGCATAGCCCGACATGAAGACGATGGGGAGGTCGGGGTAACGCTCGCGCACGATGCGGACCATGGTCGGCCCGTCCATCGTCGGCATGACGACGTCCGAGATCAGGAGGTCCGGCCGCCCGCTCCGCTCCAGCACCTCCAGCGCCGCTTCGCCGTTCTCGGCTGTGAGCACGCTGTAGCCCTGACGGGTCAGCGCGCGTTCGGCGACGGCGCGGACCATGTCCTCGTCCTCGACCAGGAGGACGGTGCCAGACCCCCACAGCTCGGCGGGCTTCTCCGCGCGGCGAGGCTCGGCGGGGCGCGCGGTGCCGGCGGACGCATGGACGGGGAGGTAGACGGTGAAGGTCGCCCCCTGCCCCGTCTCCGATTCGGCGAAGATGTAGCCGCCCGACTGCTTCACGATGCCGTACACGGTGGACAGGCCGAGGCCCGTGCCCTTGCCCGTCTCCTTGGTCGAGAAGAAGGGCTCGAAGATCTTGCCGATGTTCTCCGGCGGGATGCCCGACCCGTTGTCGCGCACCTCCAGCGCCGTGTAGTCGGCGATCGGCAGCACGTCGTTCGCCAGCCGACGGACCTCCGCGGACGGCATCGCGCGCGTGGAGATGGTGAGGACGCCGCCGCCGCGGGGATGCTTGGTGAGGATCGCGTCGCGCGCGTTGACGGCCAGGTTGACGACCACCTGCTCCAGCTGCCCAGGATCGGCGCGGACGGGGCCGAGGTTGCGGCCGTGACGGACCTCCATCGTCACCAGCTCGCCCATCAACCGCTTGAGGAGGTTCGAAACCTCCGACACGACGTCGGGCAGCTGGAGGATCTGGGGCCGGAGCGTCTGCTGACGCGAGAAGGCGAGCAGCTGGCGCGTCAGCGCGGCCGCCCGGTTCGAGTTGGCGCGGATCTGCTGGATGTCGTCGTAATCGCTGTCGCCCGGCGAATGGCGCATCAGCATCAGGTCGCAATAGCCCAGGATCGCGGTCAGGATGTTGTTGAAGTCGTGCGCGACGCCGCCCGCGAGCTGGCCCACCGCCTGCATCTTGGTCGCCTGCGCGACCTCGCGCTTCAGGCGGCTCTCCTCCGAATTGTCCTTGAGCGACAGGAGCACGGCGGCGTCGCCCAGCCCCCGCGCGCCCGCGATCGTCAGCGCCACCGGCTCGTCGGGATGGTGGGCGAGGCGGACGGCCATGTCGGCGGAATGCGTCGCGCCGTGCGCGAAGCGGCGGATCGCGTCGGCGACCGCGGCCTTGTCCTCGCGCACGACCAGGTCGCCGGGATAAAGCGGGGTCTGGTCGGGGCGGACGCCGGCCGCGCGGAGGAAGGCGTCGTTCATCTGGATGAAGCGGCCGTCGCGGTCGACCAGCGCCAGCCCCAGGGGCAGCAGCGCCACGAGGTTGCGCACATGCTCCGACGCGTTGGCGACGAGCGCCGGCGCCGCGTCGCCCTCCTCGTCGAGCATCGCGATCAGGAGCGGCGCGCCGTCGCCCTCGAGCGCGGGCACCTCCAGGATGCGGAGCGGCGCGCCCTCCAAACCTTCGCGTTCGAAGCGGACCAGGCCGCGCTGATCGGTGATGAGGTATTCGGCGAGGTCGCGCCCGGCGATCTCGCCGCCGTCGCGCCCCGTGGCGCGCCGGGTCAGGACGCGGTTGGCGGCGCGAACGCGTCCTTCAGGGCTGACCAGCGCCGCCATGATGCCGGCCTGGCCCAACCGGTCGCCGTGCGCGCCGGCGATCAGCCCGGCGATGGTCTCGCGGAGCAGATGCTCCTGCTCGACATCGAAGCGCCACACGAGCATGTCGCCCGCGCCCCCTGCGCGCATCACGGTCGCGGCGAGCGAGCCCGCCTCGGCGCGCAAGCCCTCCGCGCGGCCGCGTCCGTCGCGCCAGGCGGCGCGGCCGGCGCGGCCCAGCGCCTCCACGCCAGCCTCGTCGACCGGCAGGCCGGGTGGCGCCGGGAAGCCGGAGAACAGGTCTTCGAAGGCGTCGTTGGCGCAGACGAGGCGGCCCGACCGGTCCGTCACCGCGATGGCCGCGCCGCTCGCCTGGACGAGGTCCCGGGCGAGCGTCAGGTCGTAGTCGGCCGCCGCCGCGTCCCGTGCGCGCGCCTCGCCGAACAGGCCCGCGAAGCGCGCGGCGATGACGGCGCCCCCTGCGACGAGGCCGGCCGCGAAGAACCCGCCGGCTAGCGGCGCGCTGCCGACGACGAGCAGGATGAGCGCCGCGGCGAGCAGCGCGGCGGAAGCGGCGACGATCGCCGCGTTACGGACGGGTGAAGAGACGGTCGGGGCGGAGGCCATGCGCCGTCATCCACCATGGAAGGGGCTGAACGCAATGAGGCGTTCCCCCGGAGCGGGCCCCGGGGGAACGATCACGCGATCACCAGACCTTCACGCGCTGCTCAGGCGTGAGGTAGAACTTCTGCCCCGGCTTGACCTTGAAGGCCGCGTACCAGGGGTCGAGGTTCCGGACGACATAGGCGCGGAAGTTGCCGGGCGTGTGCGGATCCGTCGTCAGCTGCTGACGGATCGCGGCCTCCCGGGCCTTGTACTGCCACACCTGGCCGAAGCCGAGGAACAGCCGCTGGTCACCGGTGAAGCCGTTCAGCACCGGGGCCGGCTTGCCGTTCAACGACAGCTTGTACGCGTCATAGGCGACCGTCAGGCCGGCCAGGTCGGCGATGTTCTCGCCGAGCGTCAGCTCGCCGTTCACCTTGCCGCCCGGGATCGGCTCATAGGCGGCGTACTGGGCGACGACCTGGTCCGTGTACTTCTTGAAGCGCTCGGCGTCCTGCGGCGTCCACCATTCGACGAGGTTGCCCTGAGGGTCGAACTTGCGGCCCTGGTCGTCGAAGTGATGGCTGATCTCGTGGCCGATCACCGCGCCGATGCCGCCGTAGTTGACCGCCGGATCGGCGTTCGGATCGAAGAAGGGCGGCTGCAGGATGGCGGCCGGGAATACGATCTCGTTCAGGAGCGGGTTGGCGTAGGCGTTGACCGTCTGCGGCGTCATGAACCACTCGCCGCGGTCGACGGGCTTGCCGATCTTGGCGAGCTGGCGGTTGTACTCGAACTCGTTCGCGCGCTCGGCGTTGCCCAGCACGTCGCCCGGCACGATGCGGAGCGCCGAATAGTCGCGCCACTTGTCGGGATAACCGATCTTGGGCGTGAACGCCGCGAGCTTGGCGCGCGCCTTGGCCTTGGTCTCGGGCGCCATCCATTCGAGGTTCTGCAGCCGCGCGTCGAAGGCGCGGATCAGGTTCCGGACCAGCTCGTCGGCCTTGGCCTTCGACTCGGGCGGGAAGTAGCGCTGGACGTAGAGCTCGCCGACGCCCTCGCCGAGCGAGCGGTTGACGAAGTCGACGCCGCGCTTCCAGCGGTCCTTGAGCTGCGGCGTGCCCGACAGCGTGGTGCCGTAGAAGGCGAAGTTCTCCTCCACGAACGCCTTGGACAGGTAGGGCGCCGCGTGGCTGATCGTGTGGTAGGCGATGTACTCCTTCAGCACGGGCAGCGGCGTCTCGCCGACGATCTTGGCGGTGCCCTCCAGCGCCGACGGCGTGGTCACGATGACGCGGGGCTGTCCGGCCAGACGCTGCTCCTGGAGCATCGTGGCCCAGTCGAAGCCGGGCATGCGCGTCGCCAGCTCGGCGGTGGCGACGGGGTTGTACAGCTTGTCGACCTGGCGGAGCTGCGCGCGCTCCCAGTGGACGCCGGCGATCTTCTTCTCGAGCTCGAAGACGCGCTGCGCGGCTCCTTGCGCGTCGGGCAGGCCGGCGAGCGTCATCATCTTGGCGACGTGCGCGACGTACTTGGTCCGGGCGTCGGCGAACTTGGGATTGTCGCCGAGATAATAGTCGCGGTCGGGCATGCCGAGGCCGCCCTGGCCGGCGTAAACGGCGTACACGCTGTTGTCGCGCAGGTCCTGCTGGACGCCGACGCCCAGCGGCATGTCTATGCCCCGCATCGTGCCGCGCGCGAAGGCGCGGGCCACGTCGGCCGGCGTCTTGATCGCGGCGACCTCGTCCAGATAGGGCTTGAGCGGGCTCGCGCCCTTCGCCTCGATCGCGGCCTCGTCCATGAAGCTCGCGTAGCTGACGCCGACCTTCTCGCCGACGGTGCCGGCGGCGGGCTTGGCGCGCGCCATCTCCTCGATCAGCGCGCGGGTGCGCTGGTCGGACAGGTCGCGCAGGATGCCGAAGCCGCCCCAGCTCGGGCGGTCGGACGGGATCTCGGTCCGCTCCTGCCACTTGCCGTTGACGTAGCGGTAGAAGTCGTCGCCCGGCTGGACGGTGGTGTCCATGCCGGTCAGGTCGACGCCGAAGGTCCCGAGCTTGGGCGCTTTGGTCTGCGCGGCGGCGGGCGCGGTCTCGGCCGCGTCCTTGGCGAAAGCGACGCCCGTCGCGGCGGTGGCGAGCAGAAGCCCGGCGATGAATCTGTTACGCAAGATTTGTTCCTCTCCCCAGAACGATGCGCGTGATTTACTCCGCTAAGACGCGGAATCAAGCGGCTCATCGGAAAGAGTCGAGGAGGTTACGTCGCGCGGTTCTCCCGGCGGGCGCTCCATTTGTGCGCGATCCATAGCCGCCAACCGAGCGCGGACAGGGCGTAGCCCGCTAACGCGAACACCGTGGTCAGGATCAACAGCCCCAATCCGATCTCCGCGCCCCGATCCATCAGCCAGGGCAGCCACCCGATCTGGTTCGCGGCTTCCGCGACGGGACTGCCGGGGAGCTCCTGGTCGAGCCTGAGCAGCCGGTTGCCGATATAGGCGGCCGCGATCCAGAGCGGCGGCGTCGTGAACGGGTTGGTGATGAACGTGGTGAGCGCCGCGGCCGGGATGTTGGCCCGGAGCGGAAAGGCGAGCAGCGCCGAGAAGAAGATCTGCGCCACCGGGAAAAGGATGCCGGTCACCATGCCCAGCGCCACGCCGCGCGGCACCGACCGGCGGTTGGCGCGCCACAGCGCCGGGTGGAGCACCCGGTGCGACACGGGGCGGATCCAGCGGTTCCGGCCCAGCCCCTCGCGGGTGGGCATGTTGCGCTGGCCCCAGGCGACGGCGCGGTGGAACAGGTTGGGCGGCGCGGACGCCATCAGCCGCGGTCCCGCATGATGCGCGCCGCGTCGCGCTTCCACTCGCGCTCCTTGATGTGCTCGCGCTTGTCGTGCGCCTTCCTGCCCTTGGCCAAGGCCAGCTCCACCTTGGCGCGCCCGCGCCCGTTGAAATAAACGGACAAGGGCACGAGCGTCATGCCCTCGCGCGCGACCGCGCCGTGGAGCTTGTTTATCTGACGCTCATGAAGGAGCAATTTACGGGGCCGCTTGGGCTCGTGGTTGTTGCGGTTGCCGTGGGAGAATTCGGGCACGTTCGAGTTGACGAGCCAGACCTCGTCGCCCTTCATCTCCGCGTAGCTTTCCGCGATCGAGCCTTCGCCGAAGCGTAAGGACTTCACCTCGGTGCCGGTGAGCGCGATGCCCGCCTCGAAGGTCTGCTCGATGGCATATTCGAAACGGGCGCGCCGGTTCTCCGCGACGATCTTGCGCTTGTCGAACTCGGCGGGTTTGGGACGTGGCATGCGGCCCGCGATGTAGGCGTAACGCCCGCGGAACGGAAGCGGCACAGAGCGTACGCCTGCGCCGTTTCGTCGAGGCTTCGTCGCGGCGACGTTGGCGATTACAGCCGTAGGCGCGATCCGCCGTCCTGAGGCGATGGGAGGGGAATGATGATCCGGGGCAAGAAGTTCGCGACCGCGGCTATGGCGCTGGCGCTGATCGCGGCGCACCCCGCCCCCGCTCCTACGGCCGGCGAGGCGTTCGCGGCCGAGGTGATGGCGCTCGGAGACGCCGACCCGGCCGCCTGGGCGGCGGCTCACGGGTTGAAGCCGGACGACGCCGACGCCTTGCAGGTCGCGAAGGCGCTGAAGGCGGCGGCGCCGCTGAAGCTCCTCCGGCTCGAGGACGAGGGCGGCGTCATCGAGGCGACGATGACCGGACGCGCCGGTTCGCGCGCGTTCCGCGTGGTCGGCGTCCCCGACCGCGCCGCGCCCGGCCGGTTGCGCGCGCTGTTCGCGGTGCCGGTGCCGACGCCCTACCCCATGCCGGCGACGATCGGCGCGATGAGCGAGGCCGAACTGACGGCGGCGCTCGACCGCCGCGTCGCCTTCGCGGCGGAGCGGGACGATTTCTCCGGCACGGTGGTCGTGCGCGACGGCGACCGCGTCGTCTACCGGCGGAGCGTCGGGACCGCGGATCGCGCCAAGGGCGTGGCGAACGGTCCGGACACCAGGTTTAACATCGGATCGATGGGCAAGATGTTCACCGCGGTGGCGGTGATGCAGCAGATCGAGGCCGGTCGCCTGACGCTCGACACGAGCGTCGGCCAGGTGCTGCCCGAATACCCGAACCAAGCGGGCCGCGCGGTCACCGTGCGACAGCTGCTGACGCATCAGGCGGGGCTCGGCATGCTGTTCGAGCGTAAGGGTTGGGACCGTCGGGCGCGCTATTCGACCGCGGCCTCCATCCTCCCGGCCTTCGCCGCCGAGCCGCTCCGCTTCGCGCCGGGATCGCGGTCGGCGTACAGCAACGAGGGCTTCGTGCTGCTCGCCGCGATGGTGGAGAAGGTGTCTGGCCTGCCGTTCGAGACGTATCTAGCGCAGCGGGTGTTCGCCCCGGCCGGGATCTCCGGGGTGTTCCAGGGCGGTCTGGACGAGACGCTTCCCGGGCGCGCCGTCGCCTACCGTTTCGCGGACGCCGACATGCTCGGCACGGGCGAGCGCGAGACCGATCCGAACCCGATGTCGTTCGGGTCGACCGGCGCGGGCGGCCAGTTCGCGACCGCCGACGAGATGCTCCGCTTCCTGGGCGCGCTGCACGGCGGCAAGCTGGTCGGCGACGCGGGCGTGAAGGCGCTGACCTCGCCCGGCGGCGGATTGCGCGACTACGGCCTCGGCTTCCAGGTGATCGCGACGCCGACCGGGACGCTGGTCGGCCACAATGGCGGCGGCCCGCACTCGGGCGTCAACGCCGAGGCGATGAGCGTCCCGGCGACGGGCTGGAGCTACGCCGTGATGGGCAATTACGACGCGCCCTTCGCCCAGGCGCTGGGCCGCGACGTCGGCGCGTTCGTCCGGGCGATGCGCTAGGCGAGCCCTGCATGCGCCAGCGCCGCGTCGACCGCGGCGCGGCTGGCGTCGCTGGCCGGCGTCATCGGCAGCCTGAGCGTTTCCGGAAAACCGGGACGGACGCGGGTGAGCGCGTGCTTCACCGGACCGGGCGAGGCGTCGGTGAAGAGCGCCACGTGGAGCGGGAACAGCCGGTCGTGGAGCGTCAGCGCCGTCGCGTAATCGCCCGCCTGGCAGGCCGCCTGGAACTCGGCCGACAGACGCGGGGCGACGTTGGCGGTGACGGACACGCACCCGACCCCGCCCATCGCGTTGAAGGCGAGCGCGAGGTCGTCGTTGCCCGACAGCTGCGCGAAGGCCGGGCCGACCGCGGCGCGGTGCTCCGACACCCGGGCGAGGGCGCCGCTCGCATCCTTCACCCCGACGAACACCTGCGGGAAGTCTCTGACGATGCGCGCCAGCGTCGCGGGTTGGATGTCGGTCACGGTGCGCGACGGCACGTTGTAGAGAATGATCGGCAGCTCGGCCCCGCGCGCCAGGGTCGCGAAGTGCTGGTAGACGCCCTCCTGGCTTGGGCGGTTGTAGTAAGGCGGGACCATCAGCGCCGCGTCCGCGCCCGCGTCGCGCGCGGCGGCGAGGTTGGCGGCGGCGACTCGCGTGTCGTTCGACCCCGCCCCGGCGATGACCGGTACGCGGCCCCGCGCCTGCTCGACGCAGACCGCGACGACGCGGAAATGCTCCTCCAAGGTCAGCGTCGCCGCTTCCCCCGTGGTGCCGCAGGCGACGAGCGCCGACGAGCCTTCGGCGATCTGCCATTCGATGAATTCGCGGTAGGCCGCCTCGTCGAACGCGCCGTCGGGGGCGAACGGCGTTATGAGCGCCGGGATGGAACCTGAGAACATGTTGGATTCCGCTCCTTTTGCGGCGAACCGTGGAAACTCGTTCAGGACAGGTACCGGCGACTCGTATACCCTGCGCACATGATTAGCCTGCTACTGCGTTCCGGCGCGCTCGTCACCGCCCTCGCCCAGATCCCGGGCGCTTCGCCGGGCCTCCCCGCCCAGCCCCAGGCGCAGCCGATGTTCCAGATCCCCGCGCCGGGCGCGGATATGGCGCTGGCCTCCGCTATCGCGGAGTGGCGGGCGATCGGGCAGACCGACGCGCTGCCGTTCGACAGCTACGCCCGCTTCCTGCTCGCGCATCCGGGCTGGCCGAGCGAGGCCGCGAACCGCCGCGCGGCCGAACGGAAGGCCGGCGTGGCGAGCCCGACGGGCGTGGTCGCCTTTTTCCGCCGCTACCCGCCTCAGACCGCGTCGGGGACCTTGGCCCACGCCCGCGCGCTGGCGGCGACCGGCGACCAGGCCCGAGCCCGCGAGGAGGCGCGCCGCGCGTGGCGGATGGGGCCGCTGCCCCAGGCCGACGAGAGCTTCGCCCTCTCCTCGTTCGGCTTCGCGCTGACGCCCGACGACCACGACCAGCGCATGGACGCGCTGCTCTGGGCGGGAAGCACCGGCACGGCGCAACGGCTGCTGCCGCTCATCACCTCGCCGCGGCGCGCGGCGTTCGAGGCGCGGCTCGCGCTCAGGACGAACGCGCCGGGCGCGTCCGCGGTCGTGGCGGAGTCCTATCGGAACGACGCCGGCTTCGTCGCCGACTACGCGAACTGGCTGCGCAATAACGGCGCCGGTCCGAGCGCCCGGACCTGGCTCGCCCGCCCGCGCCAGCTCGCCCACCGGCCCGCCGACGTCGAGAAATGGTACGAGACGCTGCTGACCTACGCCCGCCAGGCCTCGGCCGACGGGCAGCACCAGCTCGCCTACGATATCGCGCGGCAGATCGACGACGCGTTCCCGCCCGGTACCGACGTGTCCACGCGTTCCTATGGCGAGCGCGACGAGTACACCAACCTCGCCTGGCTCGCGGGCCAGTCGGCGCTCAAGATCGGCCGCTCGGCCGACGCCGGGCTGATGTTCGACCGCTACGGCCGGGGCGTGAAGGCCCCGCAGCCGCGCGCCAAGGGCTTCTACTGGGCGGCGCGCGCCGCCGAGCGCGCCGGACAGGCCGCGCAGGCAACCGCCGCCTATCAACAGGCCGCGTCCTATCGCGCGCAATATTACGGCCAGCTGGCGTTGGAGCGTCTCGGCCAGCCGCTGGGCGCGCCTCCGTCCGTCCCGCCGGTTGCGCTGACGCCCGAAGCGCGCGCCGCGTTCAACACGCGCGAGGTGGTGCGCGCCGCGCGCTATCTCGGTCAGATCGGCCAGCGCGAGGACCAGACCAAGTTCATCCGCGCCATCGCCGCGGCCGTCGACGGACCGACCGAGCACGACCTCGCCGTCGAGCTGTCGCGTCAGATCAACCGACCCGACCTCGCCGTCATGGTCGACCGCAATCTCGGCCAGGGCGGGACGGGCTATTATTCCGCCGCGGGCTTCCCGACGGTGCCGGTGCCGGTCGGCTATGAGCGGAACTGGGTCATGATCCACGCGATCACGCGACAGGAGAGCCAGTTCGACCGCACCGCGATCAGCCATGCGGGCGCGCGCGGCCTGATGCAGCTGATGCCCGGCACGGCGCGCGAGCAGGCGGCGAAGATCGGTGTCTCCTTCAGCGGCCTCGACCAGCTGACGGCCGACCCGTCGCTGTCGATCATGCTGGGGTCGAGCTATTTCGAGCGGATGTACGCCAATTACGGCAGCTATCCGTTGGCCGTGGCGGCGTACAACGCCGGGCCGGGCAACGTGAACAAGTGGCTGCGGCTGAACGGCGATCCGCGCACCGGCGGGATCGACATGGTCGATTGGGTGGAGGCGATCCCGTACACCGAGACGCGCAACTACGTGCAGCGCGTCCTGGAGAACGCGGTGGTCTACGATCTGCTCAACCCCGCCCGCGCCCGCAGCCAGGGGAACACGCGGCTTAGCTGGTATCTGGGACGCGGTGCACGGGCGGGCTAAGCCGCCCGGATGGACCGCCCCAACTACATCACCCCCGCCGGCTTCGCGCGGCTGCGCGCCGAGTACGACCGATTGTTCGCGACCGAGCGGCCTCAACTCGTCGAGACGATCAGCTGGGCCGCGGGCAACGGCGACCGGTCGGAGAACGGCGACTACATCTACGGCCGCAAGCGGCTACGCGAGATCGACCGGCGGCTGGGCTGGCTCTCGAAGCGGATGAAGGCCGCCAAGGTCGTCGATCCCGCCAAGCAGGACGACCGGAGCCGCGCCTGGTTCGGCGCGACGGTGACGGTCGTCGACGAGGCCGACCAGGAGCGCACCCTGACGCTGGTCGGCGACGACGAGGCGGACGCGGGCGCAGGCCTGGTCGGCTGGAACGCGCCGATCGCGCGAGCGCTGCGCGGGGCCGGCGTGGGCGACCTCAGGCGTGTCGACCTGCCCTCGGGCGAGCGCGAATACGAGGTGACCGCCATCGCCTACCCGGCGAGGTGAGGAACGCGGGCGCGCGCCCG
>DASVSW010000241.1:0-2930 GCA_036387895.1 Sphingomonas sp. | reverse complement strand
CTGGAGCATGGCCGTGTAGCCGCACTCGTCTAGGATCTGGCGGGCGAGCTCGGGGTGCGGCAGCTCGTTCGCCATGTCGCGCCAGCGGGCGAGGTCGACGACGAAGCGGCCGAGCGACTTCCTCGCGGCGCCGGTCAGCTCGTCGGTGTCGAGGATGCGGGCGGCGGCCGTGGACAGCGGCGCGTCGATCGCGCGGGCGAGCTGGTGGACGCGCGCCACCGCCTTGTCGCCCAGTCCCCTTTTGGGGACGTTGACGATGCGTTCGAAAGCGAGGTCGTCGGCGGGCTGGTGGACGACGCGCAGGTAGGCGAGCGCGTCGCGGATCTCCGCGCGCTCGTAGAAGCGGAAGCCTCCGATGATCTTGTAGGGCAGGCCGATCGCGATGAAGCGGTCCTCGAACTCGCGTGTCTGGTGCGAGGCGCGGACCAGGATGGCGACGTCGTCCAGGCTCGCGCCGCCGCGCTGGACGGACTCGATCTCCTCGCCGACGCGGCGCGCTTCTTCCGGACCGTCCCAGACGCCGAGGACGCGGACCTTCTCGCCCGCGTCGAGCTCGGTCCAGAGCTCCTTGCCGAGGCGGCCGCCATTGTGGGCGATGACGCCGGACGCGGCCGCCAGGATGTGGGGCGTCGAGCGGTAGTTCTGCTCCAGCCGGATGACCTTCGCGCCGGGGAAGTCGCGCTCGAAGCGGAGGATGTTCTCCACCTGCGCGCCGCGCCACGAGTAGATCGACTGGTCGTCGTCGCCGACGCAGGCGATGTTGCGGCGCTCCTGAGCGAGCAGCCGCAGCCAGAGATACTGGACGCTGTTCGTGTCCTGATACTCGTCGACCATGATGTAGCGGAAGCGGTTCTGGTAGTGCTCCAGCACGCCGCGGTCGGTCTTCAGGATGACGAGCATGTGGAGGAGGAGATCGCCGAAGTCGCAGGCGTTCACCGCCTTCAGCCGCGCCTGGTACTGTGCGTACAGCTCCTGGCCGCGGCCGTTGGCGTAGCGCTCGGACTCGCCGGCGTCGATCTCGGCGGGGGACAGGCCCTTGTTCTTCCACGCGTCGATCAGGCCCGCGAGGCTGCGCGCGGGGAAGCGCTTCTCGTCGATGTCGGCGGCGATGACGAGCTGCGTGAGGAGGCGGAGCTGGTCGTCGGTGTCGAGGATGGTGAAGTTGGACTGAAGCCCGACCAACTCCGCGTGACGGCGGAGCATCTTCGCGCCGATGGCGTGGAAGGTGCCGAGCCAGGGCATGCCCTCGACGGCGTCGCCGACCAGCCGGCCCACGCGCTCGCGCATCTCGCGCGCGGCTTTGTTGGTGAAGGTGACCGACAGGATCTCGGACGGCCAGGCCTTCCGCGTGTAGAGCAGGTGCGCCAGGCGGGCGGTGAGCGCGGCCGTCTTGCCGGTGCCGGCGCCCGCGAGGACGAGGACGGGACCCTCGGTGGTCAGCACCGCGTCGCGCTGCTCCGGGTTGAGGCCGCGCAGATAGGGCGGATCGGCAGGCAACTGGGCGGCGGGGTCGGACAAGGCTTGGGTCACGGGGCGAACAGCTAGGGAACGCGGGCGACGCGGGCAAGCGGCGGCGCGACGGACGCCTAACTTGCGTCATCAAAGCGTCACACTGCCGCGTCAGGGCAGGGCCACCATGGCTACAACGGCTTTCACCGGCGGTGAGTCGGTTTCGCGCGCGCGCGGACCTCGGCTCGACGACGGATTCGGGTGGCCGGGGCGGATCGCGTTCGCGGTCGCCCTGGTGGGAGGGCTGCTCTACGCGGCCTATGGCATCTGGTCGGACACGGGGGCGGTCGGCGAGAGCGTCGCGACGGGGACGCTCGTGTTCCTGGGGCTGGCGCTGCTGCTCGCGCTGGGGTTCGAGTTCGTCAACGGCTTCCACGACACCGCCAACGCGGTGGCGACCGTGATCTACACCCGATCGATGACCGCGCCGGTTGCGGTGGTGTGGTCGGGCTTCTGGAACTTCATGGGCGTGATCCTGTCGACGGGCGCCGTCGCCTATTCGATCATCGCGCTGCTGCCCGTGGACCTGATCCTGAACGTCGGGTCGGGCGCGGGGTTCGCGATGATCTTCGCGCTGCTGATCGCGGCGATCGGGTGGAATCTGGCGACCTGGTATGTCGGGCTGCCAAACTCGTCCTCCCACGCGCTGATCGGGTCGATCCTGGGCGTGGGCCTCGCGAACCAGCTGATCGCGGGCGGGACGGCGGGGACCGCGGGCGTCGACTGGAGCCAGGCGCAGAAGGTGCTGACCGGCTTGCTGCTGGCGCCCGTGATCGGGTTCATCGGCGCGGTGGTCGTGTTCCGGGTGCTCAAGCTGATCGCGCGCGACCCGGCGCTGTACCGCGAGCCGGACACGGACGCGCCGCCGCCGCTCGGCATCCGCGCGCTCTTGATCGGGACGTGCACCGCCGTCTCGTTCGCGCATGGCGGCAACGACGGGCAGAAGGGGATGGGGCTGATCATGCTCATCCTGATCGGCTGCGCGCCGACGGCCTATGCGCTGAACCGGACGGAGAGCGCGGCCGCGGGGCCGGCGTTCGTCCAGACGGCTGCGGCGGCGGAGGGCGTCTTCGAGCGCCGCGCCGACGGGCTGACGTTGCCGCTCGATCAGGCGCGCGGCGTGCTGACGGAAGGGTTGCGCGCGCGGCGCGCCGACGATCCGCGCACCTTCGCCGCGCTGGACGCGGTGACGGAGAGCGTCCGCGGCACGGTGGCGGGCGCGGGGCAGCTCGCCCGGGTGTCGGCGGCCCAGACCGGGCCGCTGCGCAACGACATGTACCTGCTCGGCGACACGACCAAATACTTGGCGTCGGGCAAGGGGCCGGCGGAGCTGGACGACGCCGAGCTGGCGGCGGTCGCCGACTGGCAGAACACGCTGCAGGGCTCGACGCGCTACATCCCCGACTGGGTCAAGCTGGCGG
>DASVSW010000240.1:0-10610 GCA_036387895.1 Sphingomonas sp. | reverse complement strand
AAGATCGATCACGCCTCGGCCCAATCGTCGCGCTGCGGCCGAAAGGGCAGGGCGAGCGAGGCGGCCACGCCGAGCTCTTCCGTTCGCCGATACGCCGGAACGCCGATCGGCCGCTCGGCGTCGTCGTGGCGGAAGGTGCGGTGGAGCCGGTCCCAGACCGACAGCCCGCTCGACCAGTTCGAGTCGGTCAGCGCTTGGGCAGTGCTGTGGTGTATCCCGTGCATCCGCGGCGTCGTGACGACCCACGCCAGGCGCCGGTCCCACCCGGGCGGCAGGCGAAGGTTGCTGTGGTGGAACAGCACCGCGAACAGGAACCAGGGCCGCCACACGGCCATCGCGCGCGGGGACACGCCCAGCGCCACGATCTGCAACGCCCGCGCGGGCGCCGACACCGCCATGTCGACCGCGTGGAAGCGGAGCGTCGTGGTCGTGTCGAGGTCCATGTCGACATGATGGACCAGGTGCAGCCGCCAGAGCGGCCCCGCCTTGTGCGTCAGGACGTGCCAGCCATAGGTGGCGTAGTCCATCAGCAGGAAGCCGGCGACATCGCGCAAGGTCGGGGAGGGAATGAGCTGCGCCAGCCCGAAGCGCCGGCGCTCGACGAAGCGCGCCGCGGCATCCGACAGCGGCTGCTCGACCGCGATCATCGTCGCGGTCGCGAGCGCGCCGAGCGCCAAGTTCACCATCGTCCGCTGCGGCTCGCGCTGCGTCGGGCGGCGGAGCGGGCGGCGCTTCTCCGCGACGAACACCGCCAGGCCCGCAGCGGCCAGCGCCGCCATGCCGGCGAGCCCGCGCCAGCCGCCGCTCACCGGAACGCCTTCCGCACCAGCCCGGTGAGCGCGATCATCGCCCAAGCCGCCTCGATCACGAACGCCGAGAGGTTGAAGTCCTGCGATAGGGACAGGAGCACCAGGATCGCGCCGGAAAGGTTCATCAGCAGCGCCGGCGTGCTCCTGACGTCGAGCCGGTCCGCCACCGTCAATCCATACGCGACGAGCATCAGCGCGACGCCGACGAGCCCGCCCAGGTCCCAGGCCGATAGCGCCGCGATGTAGTCCGTCCTTGCCATCCGCGCCTCAATGGGCGTATCCGCCCGCTCCGTGAAGGGTTCCCGGCGACGGGATCAAAAGGGAAGTCCGGTGTTGAGACCGGCGCTGCTCCCGCAACTGTGACCGGATAGCGGTTCCTCCAACGTGCCACTGGGCTTCGGCCTGGGAAGGCGGGGGGACGGCGGAGACCCGGAAGCCAGGAGACCTGCCCCTCACGGTCGATCCTTCGCGCAGGGCGGGATGCACCTGGGCGAGCGAGGTGTTCCCTCGAGCGAGCGACGTCAACGCGGTCGCTCGCCTGTCGCGGGCGGCCACTCGAAGGAGTGCGCCCTGTGTTCAAATCCATCTGGTTCCTTTCCGCCGCGCTGGTCGCGGCGCCCCTCGTCGCGCAAGAAGCGCCGGCGGGCGACCCCTCGCTCGACCAGGCGGTCGAGGACGCGCTGGCGGGCGATCCGGCCGCCGCCCCGCCGGAGACGGTGATCGTCACGGCGACCCGCGCCGCCCAGCCGATCGACGAGGTCGGCCGTGCCGTCACGGTGATCGACCGCGCTGAGATCGAGCGGCGGCAGGTCGTGTCGGTCGCCGACATCCTCGCCACCACGCCCGGCGTCACCGTCACCCGCAACGGGTCGGCGGGCGGCTTCACGGGCGTGCGGCTGCGCGGCGCGGAGGCCGAGCAGACGCTGGTCGTGATCGACGGCGTCCGCGTCAACGACCCGTCCTCGCCCGGCGGCGGGTTCGACTTCGCCAACCTGCTCTCCGCCAGCGTCGACCGCGTCGAGGTGCTGCGCGGCCCGAACTCGGTACCCTGGGGCAGCCAGGCGATCGGCGGCGTGGTCAACGTCATCACGCGCCGCCCGGCGCCCGGCGTCCAGGCCAGCGCCCGCGCCGAATACGGCTACGCGGACACGGTCTACGCCGACGCCGGCCTGTCGGGCAGCAACGGGATCGTCTCCGCGGCGCTCACGGGCGGTTATCTGCGCTCGGACGGCGTGTCGTCGTCGGCGGACGGGTCGGAGCGCGACGGCTATCGCCAATATGGCGGCAGCGGCCGCCTCAACGTCGAGATCACGCCTGCGATCAGCGTCGATCTGCGCGGCTACTTCGCGAACAGCCGGACGGAGATCGACGGCTTTCCTTCTCCCGACTTCGAGCTCGCCGACACGGCCGAGTTCTCGGATACGCAGGAGGTGTACGGCTACGCCGGGGTCAACATCGACCTGCTCGACGACCGGCTGCTCAACCGGCTCGCCTTCACGATCGCCGACGTCAACCGCGACAATTTCGACCCGGCGTCCGGCCCCGACCCCGTCTTCTTCGGGCGGGGACGGAGCGAGCGCTACGAGTACCAAGCCGACTTCCGCCCGGTCGACGCGGTCCGGCTCGTGGCTGGCGCAGAGCGCGAGGACAGCCGTTTCGACGACGGCTCGACCGCGCGCGATACAGGGATCACCAGCGTCTACGGCCAGCTCATCGTCCGCCCAGTCGAGCGGCTGACGCTGACCGGCGGAATCCGGCACGACGACCACGACGCCTTCGGGTCGCGGACCACGTTCGGCGCGGACGCGGCTCTGGCGCTGGACACGGGCACCACGATCCGCGCGAGCTATGGCGAGGGCTTCAAGGCGCCGACGCTGTTCCAGCTCTACGGGGCCGGTCTCGGCAACGACGATCTGGAGGCGGAGACCGCTCGCAACGTCGATATCGGCGTGTCGCAGTCGGCGCTCGGCGGCCGCGCGCGCGTGTCCGCCACCTATTTCAACCGGCGTACGCGCAACCAGATCGGCTTCATTTCGTGCCCGGCCGCGTCGGTAACCGATCCGGACTCGATCTGCTTCCAACGGCGCTTCGGCACCTATGACAACATCGCCCGCACCGACGGCGAGGGCGTCGAGCTTGAGTTGGCTCTACGCCCGATCGATCGGCTGACCGTCACGGGCCAGTACAGCTATATCGAGACGGAGAACCGATCGGCGGACGCGAACTTCGGCAACGACCTCGCCCGCCGCCCGCGCCAGACGGTCGCGGTCAACGCCGACTACCGCCTGCCGTTCGGCCTCAACGTCGGCGGCACGCTGCTCCACGTCGGCGACAGCTTCGACGATCCGGGGAACACGGTCCGGCTCGACGGCTATGTGGTAGCCAGCGTCCGCGCCGAGCTGCCGATCGCCGAGCGGTTCGCGATCTATGGGCGAATCGATAACCTTTTCGATGAGCGGTATCAGACGGTCGCCGGCTACGGCGTGTTCGGCCGCGCGGCCTATGGCGGCGTGCGATTGCGGTTTCCTTAGCGGTCGATGCGCCGACGCCCCTCCCTCTCAGCCACTCCCGCGAAGGCGGGAGTCCATAGACTCAAGCGATGGAGTGTATGGACCCCCGCATTCGCGGGGGTGGCGGGATTGGTAGTCGCGTTCGCCGGGCTGGCCGCCTGCGCCCAGCCGCCCGCCGGCGGTGGAGGGATCGTCTCCACCAACCCCTGCGCCGACGCGATCCTCGTCCGGCTGGTCGCGCCGGAGCGGATCGCGGCGATCAGCCATTATTCGCACGATCCCGCCTCGACCTCGATCCCGGTCGCGGAGGCCCGCCGTTTCCGGGCGACCGCCGGCACCGCTGAGGAGGTCGTCGCGATGCGACCCGACCTCGTGCTCGCCTCAAGCTTCACCCCGCCCGCGACGCGCGCCGCATTCGACCGCGCGGGGCTGCGGACGCTGTATCTCGGCTCGCCGACCACCGTCGCGGCGAGCCGCGCGCAAGTCGAGGAGATCGCCGCCGCGATCGGCGCGCCGGATAGGGGCAGGGTGCTCACGTCGGAGATCGACGCGGCGCTCCGCGCCGGTTCCCCCGAGCAACGCGACGAACCCGCAGCCCTCCTGTTCATCGCCGGCACGCTCGCCAACGGCTCGGGCACGCTGCTCGACGAGCTGCTGACCCGCGCCGGGTTCGCCAACGCCGCCGCGCGTTACGGACTGGAATACACCGGCACGCTTCCCGCCGAGCGCATCGTCACCGACCCGCCGGCCGTGATCATCGCGCCGGACGCCGACGGACGCGTCGAGGCGATGCGGCGTCGCCTGCTCCCCCGCACGCCGATCGCGGCATTCCCGCGCGAGCTGGTCAACTGCGGCGGCCCAAGCATCGCGCCCGCGCTCGCCCGGCTGCGCGCGATCAGGGCGTCGCTGCCGTGAGCCGGGCCGCCCGTCTCGTCCTGCTGGCCGTCGGCGTCGTCGCGCTGTTCGGCCTGTCTCTCGTCAGCGGCAAAGTGTGGGTGCCGTTCGCGGCATGGGGATCGGGCGATCCGCGCTGGTGGATCATCCTGGAACTCCGCATCCCCCGCGCGGTGCTGGCGGCGATGCTCGGGGCGTCGCTCGGCCTGTCGGGCGCGGTGCTCCAAGGCTATCTGCGCAATCCGCTAGCCGACCCGGCGGTCGTCGGCGTGTCCTCGGCGGCGGCGTTGGGAGCCGTGGCCGCGATCGTGTTCGGCGCAGGCGACCGGCTGCCGATGTTCGCCGCCGCCATGATCGCCGCGGCGGGGTCGATGGCGCTGCTCGCGGCGCTCACCTGGAGGGCGACGAGCGAGGTGACGTTCATCCTCGCCGGCACCGTGCTCGCCAGCCTCGCGGGCGCGCTCACCGCGTTCCTGATCTCGATCGCCCCCAATCCGTACGCGGTGGCGGCCGTGATCGACTGGCTCATGGGCGCGCTGACGGATCGAGGGTGGGACGACGTGCGCCTTGCCGCCCTGCCGATGTTCATCGGCTGCGCGCTGCTCTTGCTCACCGCGCCCGCGCTCGACGCGTTGGCGCTGGGCGAACCCGCCGCGCGGACCCTAGGCGTTCGCCCCGGCCGGCTCCGGACGCTGATCGTGCTCGGCGTCGGGCTGACGGTGGGCGCGGGGGTCGCGGTCACCGGCGTGGTCGGCTTCGTCGGCCTCGTCGTGCCGCACCTGCTCCGCCCGGTGTTCGGGCATCGTCCGGCAGCGCTCCTCGTCCCGAGCGCGCTCGGCGGCGCGGCGCTGCTGCTCGCGGCCGACAGCCTGGTGCGCCTCGCGCCCGGCGCGTCGGAGGTCCGGCTGGGCGTCGCCATGGCGCTGATCGGCGCGCCCTTCTTCCTGGCGCTGCTCCTTCGCGAGAGGGGGCGGGCGTGGATCTGACGTTCGACCGCCTGTCGGTGACGCTCGGCCGTCGGCCCGTGCTCCACGGGATCGACGCGCGGCTCCGCCCCGGCCGGGTCACCGCGATCCTGGGGCCCAACGGCGCGGGCAAGTCGACGCTGCTCAAGGCCGCCGCCGCGCTCGTCGGGCCGGCGTCGGGCGCGGTCCTGCTCGGCCATGATCCGGTGCCGACGCTCGATCCGCGCGCCCGGGCGCGGCTGGTCGGCTATCTGCCCCAAGACGGCCAGGTCCATTGGAACCTCCGCGCACGCGACCTCGTGGCGCTCGGCCGCTCGCCGCACCGCAGCCCGTACGCCGCTCCGACCGACGCCGACGAAGCCGCCATCGACCGCGCCCTCGCGGAGACCGACACGACCGCCTTCGCCGACCGCCCGATCGCCGAACTGTCCGGCGGCGAGCGCGCTCGCGTCCTGCTCGCGCGCGTGCTGGCGGGCGAGCCCGCCTGGCTCCTCGCCGACGAACCGCTGGCCGGCCTCGACCCCGCGCATCAGGTCGACCTGCTCGACCGACTGCGCGCTTTCGCCGGGCGGGGCGGGGGCGTCGCGATCGTGCTCCACGATCTCGTCCAGGCGCAGCGCGCCGCCGACGACGCGCTGCTGCTCCGGGATGGTCGCGTGGCTGGCTTCGGCCCGGTCGCCGACGTGCTCGTCCCCGACCGGATCGCCGAGGCGTTCGGCGTCCGCACGGTTCCGCTGCGCGACGGCGACCGCGTCCTCCACGTGCCGCTCGGACGTTGACCAGCCCCGCTCCCCCGCTAAACCGGCGGGCGGGGAGAGGACATGACCGTACAAGCACTTGAGGGCGTCGCCACCGTCGAGGAGGAGCCGTCGGCGTCGGACATCAAGCTCGTCATCACCGCCTCGTCCCTGGGCACGGTGTTCGAGTGGTACGACTTCTTCATCTACGGCACGCTGGCGGCGTCCGGCATCATCGGCCGCGCTTTCTTCCCCGCGGGCAACGAGGTCGTGCAAACCCTGCTCGCCTGGGCGGGGTTCGCGGTCGGCTTCGGCTTCCGTCCCTTGGGCGCGGTGCTGTTCGGCTATCTGGGCGACCGGCTCGGGCGGAAGTACACCTTCCTCGTCACGATCACGCTGATGGGCGTCGCGACCGCGGGCGTGGGCCTGGTGCCGTCGGCCGCCAGCATCGGTTTCGCCGCGCCCCTCATCGTCATCCTGCTCCGCATCGCGCAAGGGCTGGCGCTGGGCGGCGAGTATGGCGGGGCCGCCATCTACGTCGCCGAGCACTCGCCGGGCGGCAAGTCGGGCTTCTACACCAGCTTCATCCAGGCTGGCGTGGTCGGCGGCTTCATCCTGTCGCTCGTCGTGGTCCTCGCGACCAAGGGCCTGCTGCCCGCCGACGTGTGGAACGAGTGGGGCTGGCGCTTGCCCTTCCTCTTCTCGGTCGTGCTGCTCGCCATCTCGCTCTGGATGCGCGTGAAGCTGTCGGAGAGCCCCGTCTTCAAGCGCATGAAGGCCGAAGGGGCGTGCGAGGCGAACCCGATCAAGGCGAGCTTCACCTATCCCGGCAACCTCCGCCGCATGCTCGTCGCGCTGTTCGGCATCGCCGCCGGGCTCACGGTGATCTGGTACACCGCCATGTTCTCCGTCCTGTCCTTCCTCCAGACGACCATGCGCGTGGAGGAGACGACGGCGCAGATCCTGGTCGGCGTGGGCGCCGCGCTGGGGCTCGGCTGGTTCATCCTGTTCGGGTGGCTGTCCGACAAGGTCGGCCGCAAGAAGCCGATCGTGATCGGATACGCGCTGACGCTGGTGCTGCTCTTCCCGATCTTCTGGGTGATGGCCGACGCCGCCAATCCCGGTCTCGCCCGCGCCGCCGCGCGCGCGCCGGTGATAGTGTCCGGCCCGGCTTGCGACTACAGCCCGTTCGCGAAGGAGCAGGCCGACGAGTGCGGCCGTCTCCTCGACATCCTCAGCAAGAAGGGCGTGCCGTACGAGAAGCATCTGACGCCCGTCACCTTCCTGTCGATCGGCGGCGAGGCGGTCGTCGACCATTCGCCGGCCGGCATCGACGCCGCGCTGACCCGCGCCGGCTACGACCTCCGACCGGTCAGGCCGGGGCCGGGCAGCATCGCGGTAATCCTCCTGACGCTGCTCGCGGTGGGCGCGCTCTCAGGCATCACCTACGGCCCCGTCGCGGCGCTCCTGTCCGAGATGTTCCCGCCCGAGATCCGCTACAGCTCGCTGTCGATCCCCTACCATATCGGCACCGGCTATTTCGGCGGCTTCCTCCCCTTCATCAGCCAGTACATCGTCGCCAAGACGGGCGACCCGTTCGCCGGACTTTGGTACACGATGGCGGTGGTCGCGATGGCGCTGGCGGTGACGATGTTCGGCTTGAAGGAGGACCGGCAGGGGCACGCGGTGGCGTGATGCGCCCCCACGCGGTGGCGTGATCCGCGAGGCCGCGCTAACGGCCGCCCGGTGATCGTCTCCCCCCTTCGCCTCCGCCTCGACGCCCGAGCCCTTCAGGACAATTGGCGCGCGCTCGACCGCTTGAGCGGCGATGCGGCGTGCGGGGCGGCGGTGAAGGCCGACGCCTACGGCCTCGGCGCCGTCGAGGTCGCGCGGCGCCTGGCGGAGGCGGGCTGCCGCGACTTCTTCGTCTCGAACTGGCGCGAGGCCGAGGAGCTGGCGGCGCTGAGCCTATCCCTGGCGGTGTTCCACGGCGTCCGCGACGACGACATGCCCGCCGCGCTCGCGTCCACCGCGCGGCCCGTGCTCAACTCCGCCGCGCAGGTCGCGCGCTGGCGGACTGGCGGGGGCGGGCCGTGCGACGTGATGGTCGACACCGGCATCAACCGTCTGGGCGTCTCGGTGGAGGAGGTCCGGGCCGGGCTGCTCGACGGGCTCGGCATCGACACGTTGATGAGTCATCTCGCCTGCGCCGACGAGGATACGGACATGAACCGCCGACAGCGCGACGCGCTGGCCGGCCTCGGCGGGCGGACGGCGGCCAAGCGCCTCAGCCTCGCCAACTCGGCCGGGATCGCGCTCGGCCCGGACTACCGGTTCGACCTCACCCGGCCGGGCCTGTCCTTGTACGGCGGCGTGCCGCGGCCGGAGCTAGCGTCCCTCGTCCGCCAGGTCGCCTATCCCGAGGCGCAGGTCGTCCAGCGCCGCCGCGTGCCCGCCGGCGAGACCGTCGGCTACAACGCCACCTGGTGCGCCGAGACCGACACGGAGGTCGCGATCCTCAACATCGGTTACGCCGACGGCTACGCCCGCGCCTTCTCCGACCGCGGCGGCGCGGCGTGGGAGGGCAGGGCGCTCGCGGTGATCGGCCGCGTGTCGATGGACCTGATCGCCCTCGACGCGTCGGCTGCGCCGACATCACGGGAAGGCGACTGGGTCGCGGTCGATCTCGACCTTGCCGCCGCCAGCGCGGCGTCGGGCGTGTCGCAATACGAGCTGCTGACCGGGTTGGGCGACCGCTACGACCGGATTTGGAGCTAGGCGGGGTCCGCCTTAATCGGTCCGGCGCACCCTGATGGCCGGAGCCTTTTCGATGTTCGCGAAATAGCTTCCCATCGCCGCCTTGCGGATCCGAACACGCATCCCCGCTTTGGGCGATCGTGCGAGCTCCTCCGAGTCCGACTGGATCCAGCGCGTTCCGTCGTCCAGCTGCATCGACAATCGGCCGCCTTGCCGCGACACGTTCTGGATGGACGCGTCAATGCTGGTGAACTCCGGTTCGTCCTCGCCGCGTTCGAAGATGCGCAGATCAGGCATGTTGAAACCGAAAAGGGACCGGCGCGCCTTGCGCACCTCCGTCCGGTCGACCAACGCAACCTCGCGCTTGCGTTCCGCTTGATCGAGCGCCGCAACTTGGCGGTCGTAGCAGGCCACACGCTCGGGCACGTCGCCGATCTGCTGGCACGCGATCAGCTTGGTCAACAGCTCGGGTCGCGCTCCGTCCTTTTGCGCCGAGGCCGACGCGCTCACCGACGTCAGCGCCGTCGCGATCAGCACCGTCTTCGTCCGAGTCATGATTCTTCGCCCTTTTAACCTTCGCTGCCGCAACTTACCATCAGCCCGCGGAGCGCATACTGTTGCAATAAAGCTACAAGGATCGGGAGAAGCGGCGCGACCATGAACGCGCGCTTTACGGCATTTGGCGGTTCGGGCATCCGTCGATGCACATGGGAGGCCCGGGGCGATAGCACCGAAGCGCGTCCGCATGGCCTTACGGGCCGCTAAGCCCAAGCATGATCCATTAGGGGAAACGCTAAAGTGATGACTTCCTGGAAATCGGCCCTGAACGGCGGCGCGGCGCCGATCGTCCTCGGCCTGGCCCTGATTTCGGCGCCCGCTGCGGCACAGTCGCAGGAGGACACGCTCGGCGCGCAGTCGAGCCAGGAGCAGACTGCGGCCGGCCAGACCGAAGAGGCGCGCGCCGCCGCCGGTCAGGCGACCAGCACCGGGCAGGGCCAGGGCGGCGGAGACGTCGTCGTCACCGGCTCGCGCATCCAGTCGGCCACCATCACCTCGGTTTCACCCGTCCAGGTCGTCAGCGACGTCCAGATCGACCAGGCCGGCGTGAGCAACATCCAGGACCTGCTGCTCGAGAACCCGGTGTTTGGCACGCCGACGCTGTCGCGCACCAACACCGCGTTCCTGACGTCGGGAACGGGCGCCGCGACCGTCGACCTGCGTAATCTCGGCACCGACCGCACTCTGGTGCTGATCAATAGCCGCCGCGTCGTCGCCGGCCTGCCGGGCTCGGCCACGGTCGACCTCAACGTCATCCCGCAGCAGTTTATCCAGCGCATCGACATCCTGACCGGCGGCGCGTCGTCACTCTACGGTTCGGACGCCGTCGCGGGCGTCGTCAACTTCATCTACAAGGACGACTTCGAGGGCGTCGAGGCGAACGGCCAGTACGGCATCACCGAGCGCGGCGACACCCGCGACTACCAGGCCAACGTCACCGTCGGCGGGAACTTCGGCGAAGATCGCGGCAATGTCATGGCTCATATCGGCTACACCCGTCAGGGCCAGCTGCTGTCGCGCCAGCGCCGTAACACGCGGGTCGACGACACGGGCTCCTTCTTCGGCGGGTTCAGCGACGATCCCGCAGATTACGGTGTCGCGGTGGAGGGCACCCTTTCGGGCATCGCTCCGCAGGGCACGTTCACGGCCGGCGGCTGCCAGTTCACCTTTGGTCCGGGCAACCTGCTCGAGCGCGGTTTCAGCGCCAATGGCGGCCCTATCTCGGCGGCGCAGGCGACCGCCTGCGGCGTCGCTCCCGGCACGGCGCTGCCGACGCGCGGCTTCAACCGCCAAAACTTCCGCACCATCGCCGTGCCGGTTGAGCGCTATCTATTCGCGTCGCGTATGCATTACGACCTGACGGACGCGATCCGCTTCGTC
>DASVSW010000239.1:0-2151 GCA_036387895.1 Sphingomonas sp. | reverse complement strand
CGGACCGCTGTCGCGGCTGCTGGCGGACGTCGACGTCGTGCCGGAGCTCGAAGACAAGACGCGCTTCGTGCGCAAGGCCGTCCCCGGCGACCACAACGCCAAGCTCGCGCCCGAGACGATCCGACGGCTGAACCATCGTCTGGCCGACGTGATCGAGGCGTTCGACTATTGAACGGGCGGGCGCGCGCATGATCGGGTGGCGCGGCTGGGCGGCGCTGGCGCTCGTTGCGGCGCTGGCACCCGCATCGGCGCAGCGGCGGGCGGTACCCGGGACGGCGCGAACCGCGGTCGCCGACCACCGCGGCGTGTACGTCGCCACCGGACCGCTCCTGAACGCGCGGCGCGGGATCCCCGAGGCGGTGTACGCGCAGCCGCTGGGGTCGGGCGTCTACATCCGGCTGGTATGGACGCAGATCGAGCCGCGGCCGGGCGCGTACGATTTCTCTCTGCTCGATGCGGAGCTCGCGCGGGCCGTCCGGGCCGGCCGCAAGGTCTCGCTATCGGTGCAGGCGGGCGCGCGGTCGCCGACTTGGCTGGCGGACGCCGGCGTGGGGACGGTGCGGCTCGCGACCCGGCAGGGCGGCGCCAACCGCATCTGCTTGCCCGTCGCGATCCCCGTGCCGTGGGACGCCGGATATCAGCGCGCCTACGCACGCGCGATGCGGGCGGTGGCGGACCGCATCCGGGCGACGCGGGGCGGCTGGGACGCGGTGCGCGTCGTCAAGCTGACGGGGATCAGCCGCATCACCGAGGAGCTGAGGCTGCCGATCACCGCCGGCGCGAACGAGTGCGCGGACGACCCGAGCGCGGAATGGCGCGAGGCCGGCTACACGCCCGACCGCGCGGTGGCGGCGTGGACGGCCCTGTCGGACGGCGTGGCGCGCGCGTTCCCGGGCAAGCTGCTCGGGCAGGACGTGATCGAGCGGAACGACTTCCCCGCCACGACGGGGCGCGGGTTCGACCCGTCCGTCAAGGAGCGGATCGTCGCGGAGGGGCTGCGCCGCTACCCGCGGCGCTTCATGGTGCAGTGGAACGCGCTGACGGTTGACGGACCGCTCGGTGAGACGCCGCTGCGGGCGAAGGCGCGCGGCGCCGTGCTGGGCTGGCAGACCAACGCGTTCCGGGGATTGGAAGGCGCCGGCTGCAACGCGGAGCGACGGGGACCGCCGCTCGCGTGCGACGCGCGGAGCTACGCGGCGTTGGTGCTGCGCGGGTCGGGATCGGGCGCGGAATATCTGGAGGTGTGGGCGCGCGACGCGCTGCGTTTTCCCGACGCCGTGCGCGCCGCCGACGCGGAGCTGCGGCGCGGGCGGTAGGGCCGTCCTGGACAAATCGCTTGTTCCCAGCCGCCCGCTTTAGGTTAAAGCGCCGGGCATGGGGCATTCCGACAGCATCCGCGCCGACGGCGCGACCGCGAAGATGACGCATCTCGACCGGTTGGAGGCCGAGGCGATCCACATCATGCGCGAGGTGGTCGCCGAGGCGGAGCGCCCGGTCATGCTGTATTCGGTCGGCAAGGACTCGGCGGTCATGCTGCACCTGGCGCGCAAGGCGTTCCATCCCAGCCCGCCGCCTTTCCCGCTGCTCCATGTCGACACGACGTGGAAGTTCAAGGCGATGTACGAGCTGCGCGACCGGATGGCGCGCGAGAGCGGTATGGAGCTGCTCGTCTTCCGGAACCCGGAGGCGCAGGAGCGCGGGATCAACCCGTTCGACCACGGCCCCTTGCACACCGACATGTGGAAGACGGAAGGGCTGAAGCAGGCGCTGGACCTGCACGGCTTCGACGCGGCCTTCGGGGGCGCCCGGCGCGACGAGGAGAAGAGCCGCGCGAAGGAGCGCATCTTCTCCTTCCGCTCCGCCCACCACCGCTGGGACCCGAAGAACCAGCGGCCGGAATTGTGGAACCTCTACAATGCCAAGAAGGGGCCGAAGGAGACGATCCGCGTCTTCCCGATCTCCAACTGGACCGAGCTCGACATCTGGCAATATATCTACGCCGAGAACATCCCGATCGTGCCGCTCTATCTCGCCGCGCCGCGGCCCACGGTGGAGCGCGATGGCCTGCTGCTGATGGTCGACGACGATCGCTTCCCGCTGCGCGAAGGCGAGGTTCCGGTCGAGCGGTCGGTCCGCTTCCGCACCCTGGGC
>DASVSW010000238.1:0-8336 GCA_036387895.1 Sphingomonas sp. | reverse complement strand
CCGCCAGAGCTGGCGCCGTTCCGAATGCTCGACCAGCCGTCGTACGCCCGGCCACCGCGCCGCCGACCAGCGCAGCGCCCGCTCCGCTCCGGCGGCGGGCGCGCCGAAACGGCCGACCGACCGGTCCTCCAACCCCCATGGCTCGATGCCAGCCGAGCGGACGGCGGCGTCGAGCGCACGCGCATAGGCCGCGACGCCCGTCCCCTCCCCGCCTTCCAGACGGCGATCGAGCGCCAGCCGCATCTTCCGAACGCACCCCGCTTCGCGTAAGCCTGGCCCCGAGCCCGCGCACCCAGCCGCGACACCCGGAGCCCCGCCCCCACCGTGATCGTCTTCGACCGTGTTTACAAATCCTACAAGGGCCGCGGCTTCGAGAACCGGGTGCTGAACGACGTCAGCCTGACGATCGGGCGCGGCGACAGCATCGGCGTGTGCGGCGCGAACGGCGCGGGCAAGTCGACGCTGATGCGCCTGATCGCGGGCGTGGAGCGGCCCAGCACGGGGCGCGTCGACCGGTCGATGACGACCTCCTGGCCGATCGGCTACACCAGCGCGTTCCAGGCGAGCCTGTCGGGGGCGGACAACGCCCGGTTCATCGCCCGCGTGTACGACCGCGACGAGAAGGCGCTGCTCGCGTTCGTGGAGGATTTCGCGCGGCTGGGCGCCTATCTGTACGAGCCCGTCCGCACCTATTCGGCGGGCATGCAGGCGCGGCTCGCCTTCGGCGTGTCGCTGGCGGTGGATTTCGACTGCTACCTGGTCGACGAGATCACGGGCGCGGGCGACGAGCGGTTCCGCGAGAAGTCGGAGCAGGCGCTGCTCGACCGGCGCGAGCGCGGGGCGCTGGTGATGGTCAGCCACGACATCAACACGCTGTTCCGCTACTGCACGCGCGGCGCGGTGGTCTATGGCGGCTCCGTCACCCTGTACGACACGATGCAGGAGGCCGCCGACGTCCACCACCGCCTCCAGCACGCCGACACGAAGGCGCGGTGACGTCGATTGTGTTCGCTCCGGCGATTAGTTAACGCTGAGCGCCGGGGGGTTTCGGCCCTTTTCGTGTTTTCGGGCGGGGATGATCGATGCGGCGGATGCGGACCTCGGGCTCGGGGAGCGGGGGCGCTCGGGCGCTCGCGACGGCGGCGTTGGGCGCGGTGCTGGTCGCCGGCTGCGCGTCCATCCCGTCGGCCGGCCCCACCTCGCGCCAGATCCGCCGCGACCAGGCGCGCGACAACCAGACCGGATTCGCGATCGTCGATATCGACCCCGCGATCGCGCGCGGCATGTCGGGCGCCGCGGCCGGCCCGGGGGCGCTCGCGGCGCTGGCGGCCGACGGGCGGACGGACGCACTTGGCCCCGGCGACGCGCTCGCGATCGACATCTACGAGGTCGGCGTGACCCTGTTCGCCAAGGGCGGCGCGGCCGCCGCCGGCAACAACTCCTTCTCGGCCGCGGCGGGCGGCACCAGCATCGTCGCGGTGGTCGACGCCGAGGGCGTGATCAAGCTGCCCTATGTCGGCCGGATCCAGGCGGCGGGACGCTCGACCAACGAGGTCGCGCGCGCGATCGAGCAGGGGCTGTCCGGCCTGTCGCAACGGCCGCAGGTCACGGTGGCGGTGCGTCAGAACGCGACCAACACCTTCTACATACTGGGCGACGTCCGCACGCCGGGGCGGCTCGACCTGGGGCTCCCGCGCGAGCGGCTGCTGGACGCGATCGCGCGCGCCGGGGGCACGACGACGCAGCAGCCCAACGACGTCGTGGTGCGCCTGACGCGGGGCGACGTCTCCGCCGAGGAGCGTCTGAGCGAGATCCAGGCGGGCGGGCCGGCCGACCTCCCCCTGTTGCCCGGCGATCGCATCCAGCTGTTCAACCGGCCGCGCACCTTCCTCGTCTTCGGCGCATCGGACCGGGTGAGCCAGGTGCCGTTCAGCGCCAGCGAGCTGTCGCTCGCCGAGGCGATGGCGCGCACCGGCGGCCCCAGCGAGCGGATCGCGGATCCGGCGGCGGTGTACCTGTTCCGCTGGGAGCCGGGCGCCGCGCCGGACGCGCCGCCGCGCCCGGTGGTCTACCGCCTCGACATGACGGACGCCGACAGCTACTTCATGTCGCAACAAGTCGAGATGCGCGACAAGGACGTGATCTACGTCGCCAGCGCCGCGTCCAACGCGCCCGCCAAGCTGACGCAGATCCTGGGCCAGCTCTTCACCCCGATCGCGATCGGGCGTAGCTTCGCGCAGTAGGAGCGACGATGCGGGTATTGAACATCGACTGGAGCGGCGACGCGATCTACCTCGCCGGGTTTATCGTCCTGCTGCTCGTCGTCGCTGTGCTCCTCGAGCGCGTCTCCCCTACGCGCGGCAAGGGCAAGCACCGGTCGCGCCATCATGGGCGCAAGAACGAGGGCGATCTGATCTGACGCCGCGCGTGATCCTGACGGCGACCCGGGCTAGCCGGCCCGCCGAGCGGAGCGG
Organism: Sphingomonas sp.; assembly: GCA_036387895.1. Taxonomy (GTDB): domain Bacteria; phylum Pseudomonadota; class Alphaproteobacteria; order Sphingomonadales; family Sphingomonadaceae; genus Sphingomonas. The sequence continues at coordinate 5,862 of DASVSW010000238.1, read as the reverse complement.
CACGTGTTTTCCTTACAATTACCAGCTGGATCAAGCTCTCCAGGCCCTCATGGATTGTAGTCGACCGGCGTCGGATGATATCAGGTCCGTCGACAGGACGCCTGCACGTCGTGCCACGAGGGATCGAGCATGAACAAACCTGTCGAGAACATCGTACCGTTCCGTGACCCCGCATCGCCCGCCGTGCGCACCGTCGCGACGGCTACGCGCGGCCTGGCGGCGTTGGAGGCGCGGTTCCAGGACGCGGACTTCGCGGCGGATTTCGACCGGCTCGTCGGGATGGTGTTCGATCTGCGCGGCCGGGTGGTGCTCGCCGGCATGGGCAAGAGCGGACTGATCGCGCGCAAGATCGCGGCCACGTTGACCTCCACCGGCACGCCCGCCACCTATCTCCACCCGGCCGAGGCCGGTCACGGCGACATGGGGATGGTCGGCAAGGACGATCTTGTGATGCTGATCAGCCGGTCGGGCGAGACGCCCGAGCTGGCGCCGATCATCGCCTATTGCAAGCGGTTCGGGGTGCCGATCGTCACGCTGACCATGCGGTCGGCGTCGACCGCCGCGGCGGCCGCGGACCTGTGCATGCGGCTGCCCTCGGTGCGCGAGGCCTGCCCGATCGAGCTGACGCCGACCACGTCGACCACCGTGCAGCTCGTCTTCGGCGACGCGCTCGCGGTGTCGCTGATGGACAAGCGCGGCTTCTCGGCGGAGGACTTCTACAACTTCCACCCCTCGGGGACGCTCGGCGCGCGGCTGCTGAAGGTGCGCGACCTCATGCTGAACGGGGCCGACGTGCCCAGCGTCCACGCCGACGCCAGCGTGTCGGACGCGGTGATCGAGATGACGCGCGGGCGGCTGGGCGGCACGGCGGTGACCGACGAGCGGGGCAGGCTGCTCGGCGTCTTCACCGACGGCGACCTTCGGCGCAGCATGCTGACGAGCCGGGCCATGGCCGGCGGCATCGACGAGCACATGACGAGGAGCCCCGTGCGGATCGGGCCCGACGAGCTCGCGTCCGAGGCGTTCCGGCGGATGCAGCAGAACAACATCCTGCTGCTCTTCGTCTGCGAGCACGACCGCGTCGTGGGCGCGCTCCACATGCACGACGTGCTCCGCGCCGGCGTGGCTTGAAGAAGGTCGGGGCCTGAGCGCGATCGTCGTCATCCCAGCGCGCGCCGGGTCGACGCGCCTGCCGATGAAACCGCTGCGCCCGATCGCCGGGCGCACGCTCCTCCACCGCAGCATCGCCGCTGCGCGGGCAGGCTCGGAAGGGCGCGAGGCGACGCTGGTGGTCGCCACCGACGACGACCGGATCGCGGCGCACGCGCGCGAGGCGGGCGTCGATGCGGTCATGACCGATCCCGCCATCGCCAGCGGATCGGGCCGCGCGCTCGCCGCCGCGCGCGCGGTGGCGCCCGGAGCTCAGCACATCGTCAATTTCCAGGGCGACTCCCCTTTCCTGCCGCCGTCGGCGCTGCGGGCGGTGCTCGACGCGCTTGGCCAAGGCGCGGCGGTGGCGACGCCGGTGGTGCGGCTCGACTGGCCCGCGCTCGACGCGTTGCGCGTTCACAAACGCGACACGCCGTTCAGCGGCACGACCTGCGTCCGCGCGGCCGACGGACGGGCGCTCTGGTTCTCCAAGCGGATCATCCCCGCCATCCGTGACGAGGACGCGTTGCGCGCTGCGGGGCCGCTGTCGCCGGTGTGGCGGCACATCGGGCTCTACGGCTATTCCCGCGAGGCGCTGGAGCGGTTCGAGGCGACGCCGCCCACCGCGCTCGAGCGGCTGGAGGGGCTGGAGCAGCTCCGCCTCCTGGAGCTCGGGATCGAGATCCGCGCGGTGGCGGTCGAGCCTGCGCGCTTCGACATCTCCGGCATCGACACCGAGGCGGACATCGCCCGCGCCGAGGCGCTGATCGCCGAGCACGGCGACCCGCAGGGCTGATGCCGCGGATCGTCGTCGTCCGGCACGGGAACACCTTCGCGCCGGGTGAGCCCGTGCTGCGGATCGGGGCTCGGACAGACCCGCCGCTCGTCGAGAGCGGGCGGGCGCAGGCGGCGGCCTTGCGCGAGCGGTTCGCGGCGCTGGGCTGGCGGTTCGATCGGGTGCTGGCCGGTCCGCTCCGCCGGACGCGGGAGAGCGCCGCGCTGATCGTGGGCGTCGAGCCGGGAATCGCGGACTGGCTGGCGGAGATCGACCATGGTCCGGACGAAGGGCGGCCGGAGGAGGACGTCGCGGCGCGCGTCGGCCGCGCCGCGCTCGACCGTTGGGACCGGGAGGCGATCGCGCCGGTCGGTTGGATCGTCGACGCCGAGGCGCGCGTCCCCGCCTGGCACGCGGCGTTCGCGACGGCGGATGACCTGCTGCTCGTCACCAGCAACGGCGCGGCCCGCTTCGCGCTGCTGGCGCTCGGCGAGCAGCCGGAGGGCGGGCTGAAGCTGCGGACCGGGGCTTACGGCGTGATCGAGACGGCGCCGCCGCGGCTGGTCGAATGGGATGTGCGGCCCGAGTCTTGAAAGGTCGCCCCGGCTCTTCCAATCCCCGCGTAGGCCGGGACCCAGAGTGCTAAGGACCGCGCCTGTATCACTGGGGCCCGGCCTACGCCGGGGTGGAGAGGAGAGCAGCGCTCCCATCATTCGTCATGCGGCCGGTCAAAGATGCGGACGCGCCCTGCCCTTCGCGACCTGGTCGATCGCGACGAGGTCGGAGAGCATCGGCGCGACCCACTCCAGCGGCAGCATGACGGGGCCGTCCGAGGGCGCGCGGTCGGGATCCTCGTGCGCTTCGGCGAACACCGCCGCGACCCCCGCCGCGACCGCCGCGCGCGCTAGGAGCGGGGCATAGGCGCGCTCGCCCCCCGAGCTGCCGCCCAGGCCACCCGGCTGTTGCGTCGAGTGGGTCGCGTCGAAGGCGACGGGGTAGCCCGTTTCCGCCATGCGCGGCAGCGCGCGCATGTCGCTGACCAGGGCGTTGTAGCCGAAGCTGGCGCCGCGGTCGGTCAGGAGGATTCGGTCGTTGCCCGTGGACGCGATCTTGGCCGCGACCGGCCCCATGTCCCAGGGCGCCAGGAACTGGCCTTTCTTGACGTTGACCGCGCGGCCGGTCCGGCCCGCGGCGAGTAGGAGGTCGGTCTGGCGGCTGAGGAACGCCGGGATCTGGAGCATGTCGACGGCTTCAGCCACGGCCGCGGCCTGGCCGGCGTCGTGGATGTCGGTCGTGACCGGGCAGCCCAGCGCGTCGCGCACGTCGGCGAGGATGCGCAGGCCCTCGTCCATGCCGACGCCCCGCGCGCCCGACAGGGAGGTGCGGTTCGCCTTGTCGAACGAGGATTTGTAGACGAACGGCACGCCCGCCGCCGCGGCGATCCCGGCGAGCCGCTCGGCGGTGGACAGCGCGTGGTCGCGGCTCTCGATCTGGCACGGGCCGCTGATGAGCACGAACGGCAGGTCGGACCCGAAGGTCACCGGCCCGACGGCTACGTGGCGTGGGCTCACCATTTCGCCCTCACGAAACGGCGGAGCAGCTGACCCCGCCAGATCCATCGGCCCGGATGGTAGTTGAAGAAGAACCAGCCGTAGAGGAGGCAGGCGATCAGCGTCAGGAGCGCCATGGGATCGCCCTCGCCCCGCATGTGACGGTAGAAGGCTAAGTCGGCGCGCCAGCGATCGCGCTCGCCGCCGCCGCCGTTGACGCCATAGGCGTTGTCGTGAAGGCGGCAGCCCCGGTTGCGATTGTACTTCCGGTGGTCGAGGAAGTAGCAGTAGTCGCGTTCCGCCGGCGTCCGCCCACCAGGCATCGGGGGAATAGGGGCCATCGGGGAAGTAGGCGCGGCGGGAGACCATGTTCAAGCGCAAAGTCTTCTATGTCGGCGGCTTCGATCCGCGCGGCGTCCGCTACTACCACGCCATGCACGAGGCGGCGGTCGCGCGCTGGGCGGAGAAGACCGGCAAGGACGCCGCCGTGACCCCGCGCGAGCGCGGCTCGTCGATCCGGCACGACTGGTCGGTCGTGAACCGCACCGACGGGGCGGAGACGGACTATAGCTTCCTACGCTGGGAGGATCTGGTCTCGCGCGCCTGGATCAAGAACCCGCTGGAACTCGCGGTTCGGGCGGCGCGGGCCTATTGGGGCCATTTCCGGCATCTCGACCGCCACTATCTGCGCACGCTGCCGCGCGGGCCGATCATCACGTTGCTCTACCCGTTCCTCGGCGCGACGGTGCTGCCGTTGCTGATCGGACTCCTGCCCTTCCTCCTGGCGCTGATCTGGCTGCCTTGGTGGGGAGCGCTGCTGGTCGGGCTGGGCGTCGGCTTCGGCGCCGCCTTTCCCCTTCTCCGGCGCATCCACGCCTTTTGGCTCCTGCGCTTCTTCGTGTTCAACGCCGAACAGGGCGGCGGCGAAGGCGATCCGGCGCTGGCGGCACGTCTCGACGCCTTCGCCTACGAGATCGAGGCGGAGCTGGACGGCGATTGGGACGAAGTCCTGCTCGTGACCCACTCCAACGGGTCGATTCTGGCGGTGCCGCTGATGGCGCGGCTGCTCCGCGCGCGGGGCGGCGCGATGCCCGACCGGTTCACGCTCGTGACGCTGGGCCATTGCATCCCGCTCGTCGCCGGCCGTCACGACGCGGTCTCGTTCCGCGCGCAGCTGGCGGAGATCGCGCGCGGGCGTTTCCAGTGGCTCGACATCGGGTCGCCGCCCGATGGCGCGGCGTTCCACGCCGTCGACCCGATGCGGATGGTGACCGACGATCCCCGGCCTGCGCTTCAGCAGCTCTCGCCGCGCTTCCACCTGTTCTACGACCCGGAGACGTACCACAAGGGCTACGCCAACAAGTACGAGATCCATTTCGACTATCTGCGCGTCGGGGATCGGGTGAGCCCGCTCGATTTCGGTAGCCTCACCGCGTCCGCCCTGCCCTTGGACCAGTCGGTGGCGGCGTTCCGGCTGATCCCTTGAGCGTCCGCTTCACGCCGCCCTTCCCGCGGCCGCACGTATCGAAGTCGTCGGTGCTGCTCCGCTTCGTGCGCGGCTGGAACTCGTGGATCCACGTGCTCTTCGAGAAGAGCTACACGATGAAGATGGGCGAGATCCACACGCCCGCCCTGTCCTACTACATCGCCAACGAGCTGCCGCTGGTCCGCCGGATCATGGACACCGACGCGGCGCTGTTCCCCAAGCACCGGCACCAGCGCGAGCTGCTCGACCCGCTGATCGGCGGCTCCGTCTTCTCCGCCAACGGCCAGGACTGGGCCGACCAGCGCGAAATGGTGCATCCGGCGTTCGGCCATACGGCGCTGAAGCGCGTGTTCCCGCTGATGGCGGCGGCGGTCGACGACCTCGTGGAACGCCTGCGCGGCGCGGCCGCCGCGGGGCCGATCGCGATCGACCCGTTCATGACGCACGTCGCCGCCGACATCATCTACCGCACCCTCTTCTCCGAGCGGCTGGGCCTCGCCGACGGGCGGGAGATCCACGACGCGTTCCACGCCTATCAGCGGAACGCGCAGCGCGCCTGGCTGCTCAGGCTGTACCGGCTGCCGCAGCTCGGCTTCGACCGGCGGGCGCGGCGTGCGGCCCGGCGCATCCACGCCGTGTTCGAGCCGCTCGTGCTGGCGCGGCATGCGGGGCGCGATGGTCGCCGCGAGGACATCCTCCAAGCGCTGATCGACGCGCGGCATCCCCGGACGGGCGCGGCGTTCACGCCCGTCGAGTTGATGGAGCAGGTGTCGACGATCTTCCTCGCGGGCCATGAGACGGCGGCGAGCGCGATGACTTGGGCGCTGTACCTCGCCGCCCGCGACGGGCCGACGCAGGACGCGATCCGCGCCGAGACGACCGCGGCGGCGGGCGTCGGGACG
>DASVSW010000237.1:0-3582 GCA_036387895.1 Sphingomonas sp. | reverse complement strand
CAAGATCGGCGGCATGCACCATTCGGACCTGATGATCCTGGCCGGGCGTCCCGGTATGGGCAAGACGTCGCTCGCGACCAACATCGCGTTCAACGCGGCGCGGCGCTGGATGCAGGACATGCGCGACGGCATCGCGCCCGCCGATTCGGTCGGGGCCAAGGTCGCGTTCTTCAGCCTCGAGATGAGCGCGGACCAGCTGGCGACGCGCATCCTGGCGGAGCAGTCGAAGATCAGCTCCGAGTCGCTTCGCATGGGTAAGATCTCGAAAGCGGAGTTCGCGCAGCTGGCCGCCGCCGCCGCGGAGCTGGAGAACCTGCCGCTGTTCATCGACGACACGGGCGGCCTGTCCATCTCGTCGCTCCACACCCGCGTCCGGCGGCTGCAGCGGCGGCACAACAACGAAATCGGGCTGGTGGTGGTCGACTATCTCCAGCTGCTGACGGGCGGCGGCAAGGGGTCGGCGGAGAACCGCGTCCAGGAGATCTCGGAGATCAGCCGCGGGCTGAAGACGCTGGCCAAGGACATGAACGTGCCGGTGCTGGCGCTGTCGCAGCTCAGCCGCGCGGTCGAGCAGCGCGAGGACAAGCGGCCCCAGCTGTCGGACCTGCGCGAGTCGGGCTCGATCGAGCAGGACGCCGACATGGTCTGGTTCGTGTTCCGCGAGGATTACTACGTCGCCGCCAAGGAGCCCAAGCGCCCGACCGAAGGCGACGCAGCGGGCGTGTTCGACGACCACGCCCGCTGGGCGGCCGACATGGAGCGGGTATACGGCCTCGCCGAGCTGATCGTCGCCAAGCAGCGCCACGGCGCCACGGGCAAGGTGGTGTTGAAGTTCGACCCGACGATCACGCGGTTCAGCGACTACGCCGGCTATTGAGGCGCGGTCACCCGGTCGCGCCGGCTCTCCTGGCGGGGCGCCGGTCGGCGGCGCGCGCGGCGGCGTCCAGCCATAACCGGCCCATCTCGGCGTCGAGTCCCGGCGGATCGAACCGGTCGAGGCCCGATCCGGGGTAGAAGCTGATCTCGCCGAACAGCGGCTGGCTGCCGGGCTGGTAGAAGTCGACGCGCGCGAAGTCGAAGCCGTCGGCCAGCTCCTCGGCCGCCGCCAGCATCGCGGGAAGCGCGGTCGGGCGCGCGACGGCGGGCGCGGCGTCCGTCGCAGCGCGCCAGTCGCGGTCGTGGACGACCCAGCGATGGTCGCGCGCGCGGTCGAGATGCACCTGGACGTGCGTCGCCCGCCCGCCGAAGACGAAGACCTTGTAGTCGACGGGCGGGTCGCGACCGTCGCCGACCATCGGCTCGATCAGCAGCCCGCGCGGGATGTGCGCGTAGAGCCATTCGTCGAGCCACCAGCCGTAATCGCGCCGCATCCACCGCGCCGAGGCGCGGCGCGCCAGTCCCGGTCCATGTCGCGGACGAAGGCGACATGGTTGCAGCCGTGGCGCGACTTGACGACGACCGGACCGGTCCAAAGCGGGCGCTCGGGCATCTCGACGCCGGACCATAGCGACGGGATGACCCATTCGCGGCCGAGCCGGTCGGCGACGATCGCCTTCACCGCGACCTTGTCGGCCATCGCCGGCATGCGCGGATCGCGGTCGCGCAGCTTCCGGAGCTGGACGAGTTCGGTGAAGAGGCGCGGGTCGGTCAGGTCGGGGAGGCGGCGGTGTCGCCAGATGTAGGTGAGGCCGATCCGCAGGCGCGCGGCGCGGTCGTCGGCGGGTATAGGCTCGTTCACCGGGGTTGAAGGCGCCGTGGCCGCGATTGTTCCGCCCTTGCACCGACCCGGCCGGCGTCACGAAGGTGACATGCTCGGTGTCATAGAGCTGTCGGGTATTTGCGGCGGCATCATCGCCGCGCGTCGGATTCGGGGATAGCGGTCGGATGATCATCATGGCGTTGGCTCAGGCGGTCGCCGCCGCGCAAGGCGATCCGGCGGACTGCCTGGCGCCGCTCACCCGCGAGGAGCGCCGGCAGGACGAGGCCGCCCGCGCCGCCAAACGCAGGGCGGGCGGTCTGGTCCTCTTGGAGCCCGATGACGATCAGCTACCGGCGGACGCGCCGTCCGACTTCCCGCCCGTGGTCGTCACGCTTTCCTACATGATCGGCGCGGACGGCCGTGTGACGGACTGCGTCACGAAGAAGGGCGGCGATCTCCCCGTCCTAGACGCGGCGAGTTGCGGCCTTCTGCGGCGTCATCTGCGGGCGCGTTCCGGCCCGGCGACATCGCGCCCTCAAAAGGCGGCGGTGCTCTGGACGCCGCGCGCCGTCCGGCCTGAGCGTCGGGCGTGCAACAACAACGGCGGAACGGTTCCCGTCTCGTCCGACTGGTGGATCACGAGCCAGGTCTTCTCCGGCGCCGGTCTCCAGGCCGGCTCGGCGCATGTGCAGCTCGACATCGGCGCCACGGGGCGGGTGGAACGGTGCGCGATCAAGGCGGCCGACATCGGGGCGGCCTTGCAACGCAACTTGTGCGACACCGCGACCCGGCGCGCGACGGTGCTGCCGGCCGTCGACGCCGCCGGCGAGCCGGTCGCGGGTCGCCTGCGGTTCGTGGTGCGGTTCGCCCTTCCAGGCTGACGGGCCGCGGGCGTCAGGCCGGCTGCCCGCCTCCGCCGGTCGCGCCGAAGATCTGGCCCGTCGAGTAGCTCAGGCCCGGATCGGCGGCGGCGACGTAGAGGGCGGCGATCTCGGCGGGCTGGCCGGGGCGGCCGAGCGGCGATTGCGAGCCGAACTTCTGGAGCTTCTCCTGGGTCGCGCCGCCCGACACCTGGAGCGGGGTCCAGAAGGGGCCGGGGGCGACGGCGTTCACGCGGATGCCACGGGACGCCAGCTGCTTCGCCATCGACTTGGTGAAGTTGAGCACGGCGGCGCGGGTGAGGGCGTAGTCGACCAGGTCCTCCGATGGATCGCTCGCCTGTTCGGACGAGGTGTTCACGACCACGGCGCCCGGCCCCATGATCGCGACGGCGGCGCGGGTCAGCCAGAAGGGGGCGTAGACGTTGGTCTTCATGGTCGCGTCGAACTCGGCCGAGGTGATGGCGTCGATCGTCGGCTTGGTCTGCTGGCGCGCGGCGTTGTTGACGAGGATGTCGAGCCCGCCGAGCTCGCGCGCGGCCTGCGCCACCAGGCGGGTGCAGAAGCGCTCGTCGCGGAGATCACCGGCGATCGAGACGACGCGATGGCCTTCGCCGGTCAGGAGCGCGACCACCTCGTCGGCGTCGGGCTGTTCGGCGGGCAGGTGGTTGATGACGACGCTGGCGCCCTCGCGGGCGTAGGCGATGGCGGCGGCGCGGCCGATGCCGCTGTCGCCGCCGGTGATCAGCGCGCGCTTGCCCTGGAGCCGGCCGGAGCCGCGATAGCTGGCCTCGCCGTGATCGGGCCGCGGGTTCATGCGCGAGGCGAGGCCGGGCCAAGGCTGGCGCTGGGCGGGGAAGGGGGGCTTAGGGTAAGCGGCGGCGCGGGGCGCGGTCGGCGCGCCGGGCTGCTTCGGCTCCTGCGCCGCTGCTGGAGCGGCGGCGGCGGCCGCGGTGGCGGTCGCGCCCGCGACGAAGGCGCGGCGTGTGGGGTCGGTCATGCGGC
>DASVSW010000236.1:0-6861 GCA_036387895.1 Sphingomonas sp. | reverse complement strand
CGCGCGCGCGGGCCTGGTCGGCGCGCGCGTCGATCCCGCCGAAGAAGCGCTGGCGAAAGGTCAGGCGCGCGCGGACGTCGTAATCGCCCGGCGTCTCGTAGATGCCGTACGACCCCGACTCGATGCCGGCCGACAGCGTGGGCAGCGTGTCGGCGCGCGCGGCCTTGGCGTCGCGGTCGGCGGCGCGGGCGGCGGCGCGCGCCGCGCGCACCGCGGGCGCGTCCACGGCGCGCGTGACCGCCAGGTCGCGGCTCATGACCGCCTCGCGCGGCTCGGCGGCGCGCGCGACGCCCGGCGGCGGGGCCGCGCCCGTCAGCGCCTCGAAGCGCGAGGTCGCCTGCGACTCCTGACGCTGGAAGCGGGCTAGCCGCGTCTCGGCGGATGCGATGTAGCTGTCGACGCGGGCCAGATCGGCCTCGGCGGACACGCCGCGCGCGATGCGCTCGCGCACCAGCGCCCGGATCTCGCCCTGGCTTTCGACGAAGGCCGCCGCGAGCCCGGTCAGCGCGCGGAAGGTGAACACGTCGTACCAGGCCGCGATCGTCTCCAACGCCACGCGGTCCTGCGAGTTCTCCACGTCCGCCTCCGCGGCGCGCAGCCGCTCGGACGCGGCGCCGATGCGGTTCTTGGCGCCGCCCGCGTCGAGCAGCAGCTGCTCGGCGTTTAGCAGCACGTCGGTGCGCCGGCTGGGGCGGATCCGCTCCAGCACGTTGATGTCCGTGTCGCCGAACTTGCGGCTGAGGACCTGATAGCCCGTGACCGAAAGGTCCACCGACGGCGAGCGCACGGCGCGCGCCTCCGCCAGCGCGGCGGCGGCCTCGGCGCGGGACGCCGTCGACTCGGCCGCCAGCGGCGCGCGATCGACGGTGCGCCGGACCACCGCCGCCAAGGCGTCGGGCGGCGCGGTCTCGCGGCCCAGGCGCAGGATGGAGTCGTCGGTCAACGGGTCGCGGACCGGATCCAGCGACCGCGACGGAAGGAGCGGCACGTCGCCGGGCGCCTGCGCCGGAGCCTGAGACGGGACGGGAGTCTGGGCGTCCGCCGACGGCGCGAGCGCGAACGCCACCGCCCCAAACGCCACGCGCGCGGCCGTAGACCCGAAAGGACGCGTACCGATGCTCAACCTAGAACCCCACCCCTAATGAGGCGTTGATATAGCCAAAGCGCCGCGTCGCCAAGCGTCGCGGGGGCAAGCGTCTGGAACCTTGTAAAATTCAGCTTCCGAACGCGCCCCGTCGGTAGAGGAGCGTGATCGCGACGCGCCGGTTGCGCGGATCGGACGGGCGGTCGCGGATGATCGGCTCGCGATCGGCCACGCCCTCGATCCGCTCGAACCGCGCCTCGGGCGTGCCGCCCGCGACCAGCCTCCGCCGCGTCGCCTCCGCGCGGCCGGACGACAGGATCCAGTTGTTCATCGCCCGGGGGTCGCCATAGGGCAGGCTGTCGGTGTGGCCGCGGATCATGATCGGGTTGCCGGTCGCCTTTATCGCGTCGGCGATGGTGCCGACCAGCGCGGACGCCTGCGGTTCCAAGGTCGTCGTGCCCAGGTCGAACATCGAATAATCGGCGGCGTCGATCAGGTCGATGCGCATCCCGTCCTGCGTCATGACGAAGCGGATGTGCTTGGCGAGCTTGGGCAGGCTGCCGGACCGGCGCATCTTGTCGAGCACGCGGCGGCGCGTCGCCTCGAAGTTCTTGCGGTCCTCTTCGGCAACCTTGGGGTTGCGCAAGCTGCCCTTGTCGCCCGTCCCGTATTTCGGGCCGCCCGCGTCCGGCATGGGCTTCATCATCGCCTGCATGAAGGACTGGCCGGCCTTGGGGCCGATGGTGTTCGTGCTGACCACCGATTCGCCGCCGGCCGGGCCGGAGCCGCCCATCCCTTCGGACTTCGAGTTGACCAGCGTGGGCGCGAAATAGTCCGCGATGCCCTTGCGCTGCTTCTCGTCGGTGGCGCCGAGCAGCCACATCAGAAGGAAGAACGCCATCATCGCCGTCACGAAATCGGCGTAGGCGACCTTCCACGCCCCGCCGTGATGGCCGCCATGCCCTTCGATGTAGATCTTCTTGTAGACGATCTTGGGCGGCTGGTTGCTCCCGTGCGGAGCGCGCGCGGCGGCCACCTCCTACCTGCCCCGAAGGCCGTCGAAGACCTCGGCGAAGCCGGGCTGGTTCTTGTGCGCGATGCCTGAGCGCGCGGCTTCGATGACGAGCGGCTGCGGGTGGCCGTGGAGCGAGGCGATGATGATCTGCTTCACCACATGGTAGATGGCGGCGTCGGCGTCGATCACCTGCTTCAGCCTGGAGGCGAGCGGCGACACGATGCCGTAGGCGAGGAGCACGCCGAGGAAGGTGCCGACCAGCGCCGACCCGATCATCCCGCCCAGGATCGCGGGCGGCTTGTCGATCGAGCCCATGGTCTTCACCACGCCGAGCACGGCGGCGACGATGCCGAGCGCGGGGAGCGCGTCGGCGAGGCTGGACAAGGTGGTGTGCGGCCCCTCCACTTCGTGGTGATGGGTCTTGATGGCGTTGTCCATCACCTCCTCAACGGCGTGAACGTCGAGCGTGCCCGACGACACGACCACGAGGCGCAACGTGTCGGCGATGAGGTTCACCAGCGTATGGTCGGCCGCCAGCCGGGGGTATTCGGCGAACAGCGCGGAGGACTTGGGATCCTCGACGTGCGGCTCGAGCGCGATCGGCCCCTCGGTGCGCAGCATCTTCATCAGCTTGGAGACGAGGAAGATGACGTCCAGGTAATCCTGCTTGCCGTATTTCGGCCCCTTGAACACCTTGCCGAGCCCGCCGCCCATGGCTTTGAGCTCAGCGCCCGAATTGCCGATGATCAGCGCGCCGGCCGCGGCGCCGCCGATGATCAGCATCTCGTGCGGAAGGGCGTGCAGGACGGGGCCCAAGGCGCCGCCGGTGATCGCGAAACCTCCGAACACCATGGCGATGAGGACGACGAGGCCGATTGCCGGAAACATGGTGAGTGGAATTTCCCTCGAGTGCCGGACACTTGGTAAGCGGGAATGGTGGACGAGTGGTTAGCGCGGGAGCGTTCCGCGAGCGGTCGCGAGCGCCTCTCGGCTCATGAACCTCCACCCCCGCCCAGGTGGATGTCCATGAAGTCCGTCGTCCAGAGTCTATGGAGCCCCGCCTTCGCAGGCGCGGGTGTCCTGATGAGTCCTGAACGCTTACGACTCGCGGACGTCCGCCCGGGTCGCGCTTTTCCGATCAGCGCATGTAGTCGAAGAGCGACAGGCCCTGGAGCTTGGTGAAGCTGGACTGGGTGGCCGACAGGATGGTCATGGTCTTCTGGAGCTCGACGATGGCGGCGGTCGCGTCGACGTCCTCGATCGCGGAGCGGAGCTCCTCGCGGTCGGCGCTCGATTCGACCAGGATCGCCTGCTGAAGCTCGACGCGCGCGGCCCGCGCGCCGACCGAGGCGCGGACGATCGACACGTTGTCGCCCGCCGCCAGCAGATCCTTCATGTCCTCCTGGCCGGCGTCGCCTCCGTTCTGGAGCTTCTCCGCGAGGGCGGAGAGCATGGTGAACACGTCCTCGCCGGCCGCCGGGTCGCCGAAGCGGAAGACGCGGGCGGCGCTCTCCGTCGCCTGCACCATCTGGCCGTCGGCGATGGGGATGTCGGACACGACCGCGGCGTTGAAGGCGTAGCCGCTCGCGGTCTTCTCGACGGCGGGCGACCCTTCCGGGCTGCCGAACAGCGGCCGGCCGCGCGCGTCGCGGGCGTTGGCGAGGCCCATCAGCGTGTCGCGCACGGAGGCGAGCTCGTTGCCGATGACCTGGCGGTCGGCGGCCGACAGCGTGCCGTTGCTCGCCCGCATCGTCAGCTCGACCGCGCGCTGCAGCTGTTCGGTGATCGCGTCCAGCGTAGAATCGGTCTGCTTCAGCAGCGAACCCGCCACCGTCATGTTGTTCCGGAACACCGCGTCGCCCGCGTCCTTGCGGTCGAGCTCGGCGAGCTGTTGCGAGGCCGCGACGTTCTCCGACGGATTCGTGTACTTCTTGCCGGTCGCGATCTGCGTCTGGAGCATCGAGGCGCGCGCGTTGAGGTCGCCCATCCGTTGGGCGGCGCGGTCGTAGAACAGGTTGGTCGAAACGCGCATGGCGGTCACCTCACCTCGAGGATCGATTGGAAGGTGTCGCGCGCCACCTGGATCACGCGGCTCGACGCCTGATAGGCCTGCTGGAAGCGCATCAGCTCGACGGCCTCGTTGTCGAGATCGACGCCCGTGCGCGTCGACAAGGAGGTGATCGCGCCCTCGCGGATCGCGGTCTGCGCTTCGGCCACCGTATTGCGCTGCTGAAGGACGGCGGCGTTCTCCGTCACCATCTCCGTCGCGGCCTTCTCGAAACCGCCGGAAACGCGGGCGGCCTCCAGCCGGTCGAGGTTGGACCCGTCGCGCGATCCGCCGAGCGGCGACGCCGCGGCGATGCCGGCGGGGTCGTCCATGACGACCCGGAGCTCGGTCGCGGGGTCGCCGATCGCGAAGATCGGCTCGCCGGGCACGCCGTTCAGGTCCTCGCCCGCGGCCTGGGTCGTGTTCACCGCCGTCGCGAAGTCGGCGGCCATGGCGTTCAGCGAGGTGCGCGCGCTGTCGAGCCGCTGCGCCCCGTCGACGACGCCGGCCAGCGCGCCGCCGGTCGGCGTCAGCGCCGATTCGACGCCGGCGAACTTGACCGACAGCGACACCGCCCCGCCGCTCCGTTCGTAGGAGACGACGCCGGCCTTGTCGGCGCTGACCAGCGTCGGGCCGGTGCGACCGCCCGCCTGCACGGTGACGCGCCCGAGCGAATCGAAGCTGGCGGACACGTCCGTGAGCTCGCTCATCTGGCGGAGCAGCCGGTCGCGCTGGTCGGTGAGCTCGGCCGCGGCCGACGAATCGGGACGCACCTGTCCCAGCCCCATGTTGACCTTGACCATGGTCGCGCCGAGCGCGGACAGGTCGCTGGCGGCGCGCGCCGCGCCCTCGTCGAGCTCGGCCGTCGACCGGTCGATCGCGCTGCCCGTGGCGGAGAAGGCGATGGCGGCCGACGTGGCCGCGCCCAGCATCCCGGCCCTGAGCGCCGGCGAGCCCGGTTCGGCGGTCAGCGCGCGCGCGGACGCGAAGAAGGAGGTGACCCGCTCGCTCAAGCGGTCGCCGGTCAGCGACGACTCGATCTTGTCGAGCCACTGGATGCTGGACCGCGTCTTGGACAGGTCGGAGGTCGCCGACCGCGCGCCCACCTGGCCCGGTTCGTCGGTGGCGCGGGATATGCCGGCGACTCGGACGCCCACCCCGTTGGTCCCGCTGGTCCGCCCGGTGCTCGACACCTCGGCGAGCGACACCGTACGTCGCGAATAGCCCTCCACGCCGACGCCGGCGATGTTCTCCGACACGGTCGTGAGCGCGGTCTGATACGCGCGCACGCCCGAGGCGGCGATGGACAGGAGGTCGCTCATTCCGCCTTACTGGGGACGTCCGGGTTAAGATCGGGTTGCGACCGGCTGAGGAACTCGGTCATCGCGCGGCCGATCCCGATCGGCGAATGCTCCGCCATCGCCTGGGCGGTCTGCTTGTCCTGCATGTCGCGGAACGTGTCGATCGCCTTGGACGAGAAGAGCGGCTCGGCGAGCGAGGCCTTGCGCATGGACGCCAGCATCATGCCGGTGAAAACCGCTTCGAACCGGTCGCCCGCCTTGGCGAGGTTGTCGCGCGACGCCGTCCGGCTCGAGTCCGCGCCGACGCCGCCGATGGGTCCGATGCTCGTCATAGCACGATCAGCTCCGCCTTGAGGGCGCCCGCCTCCTTCAGCGCTTCCAGGATCGCGACCAGGTCGGCGGGCGACGCGCCGATCGCGTTCACCGCCTTCACCACGTCGGCGAGCTTGGGGCCGGGGTCGAGCAGGAACATGGGGTTGCGCTCCTCGACGACCTGCACGTTCGAGCGCTCCTCGACGGCGGTCTCGCCGCGGCTGAAGGGTTCGGGCTGGCTCACGCGCTGCGCTTCGTCGATCCGGACCGTCAGCTTGCCGTGCGTCACCGCCGCCGGGCCGACGCGGACCGCCGAGTTGATGACCACGGTGCCGGTGCGCGCGTTGACGATCACCTTGGCGGAGGGCTCGGCCGAGGTGACGTCGATGTTCTCGATCCTGGCCATCAGCTGCGCGCGCGCTTCCGCGCCCGGCGGGGCCTGGACGGTCACCGACACGGCATCGACCGCGCGCGCGATCGGCCCGGCGGCGATGTTGATCGCGCCCGCGACGTTCTGCGCGGTGGTGAAATCGGCGCGGCGCAGGTTGAAGGTCAGCTGCGGCGACTGGTCGAACCCGGTCTGCACCGCGCGCTCCACCGTCGCCCCTTCGGGGATGCGGCCGCTGGACGGGATGTTGACCACGATCTTGGATCCGTCGGCGCCTTCGGCGCCCAGGCCGCCGACCGCGAGGTTGCCCTGCGCCATCGCATAGATCTGTCCGTCCGCGCCGAGCATCGGCGTCATGATCAGGCTGCCGCCGCGCAACGACTTGGCGCGGCCCATCGAGGCGACGGTGATGTCGAGCTTCTGCCCCGGCTTGGCGAAGGCGGGGAGGTCGGCGGTGACGAGCACCACGGCCGCGTTCTTCATCGCCGGGTTGACGCCGGGCGGCAGCTGCAGGCCGAAGCGCGAGGCCACGGCTTTCAAGGACTGGACGGTGTATTCCAGATTGTCGTCGCCGGTGCCGGGCAGGCCCACGACCACGCCGTAGCCGGTAAGCTGGTTCGACCGGACACCCTGGAAGGCGCCCAGATCCTTGATCCGGTCGGCGTGCGCGGGCGACGCCGCCAGCATCAGGGCGAGCGCGGCGAGCAGAGGGCG
>DASVSW010000235.1:0-3098 GCA_036387895.1 Sphingomonas sp. | reverse complement strand
GAGGTTGCGCGCGCCCGGGATGTGGCCGGAGGCGACGTGCGGGCGCGGGTCGGGCTCTTCGCCGGAAAAGCGGGCGGGGGAGCGCGCGTCGAGCACCTGCTCCGCGACCGAGGTGAGGTTGGCGCGCATCTGGTCGATGGTGCGGACCGACGACGGGTCGTGCTGCGCGGCGAAGCTCCGCAGGGCCGGGCGCTCGAGGCCCGTGCCGAGCGGGCGGCCTTCGGCGCGCCATTTGGCGAGGCCGCCGTCGAGGATCGCGACGCGCCGCGCGCCGAAGCCGCGCAACAGCCACCAGGCCCGGGCGGAACTCCTGAGCGGGCTGTCGTCGTAGAGGACGATGCGGTCGGCTTCGCCCACCCCCAGCGCGCCCAGCCGTTCGGCGAAGAGGTCGGCTGGCGGGGCCATGTTGGGGACGTCGGTCGCGGCGTCCTTGAGCGTCGCGAGGTCGAGGAAGACGGCGCCGGGGATATGCCCCGCCTCATGCTCAACGCGGGCGTCGCGGCCGTGCTCGGGGAGGAAGAAGGTCGCGTCGACGATCCGGAGATCGGATGCGCCGAGGTCGGCCGCGAGCCGGGCGGTGGTGATGAGCGCGTCCATGCCGCGATCAGTAGGTCGCGGGTGGCGCGTCGTCGAGCGCGGCGAGGTGGGCGGCGGCGGTGGCGCGGATCGCGGTGCGCTGGGCGGGATCGGTGCGGTCCCAATTGCCGTAGATCATGCCCATGCGGCGGTTCGAGCGCAGCTTGTCCTCGTTCCGCGCGAGGAAATCCCAGTAGAGCGCGTTCATCGGGCAGGCGTCGGGGCCGCTCCGCTGCGACACGTCGTAGCGGCAGCGGCGACAATAGTCGCTCATCCGGTCGATGTACTTGCCGGAGCCGGCATAGGGCTTGGAGCCGAGCAGGCCGCCGTCGGCGTACTGGCTCATGCCGACGGTGTTGGGGAGCTCGACCCATTCGAACGCGTCGGCGTAGATCTCGAGGTACCAGCGATGGACCTCGTAAGGGTCTGCGCCGATCAGGAGCGCGTAGTTGCCCGTCACCATCAAACGCTGGATGTGGTGCGCGTGGGCGGTGTCGAGCGTCTGCTCGAGCGCTTGCGCCATGCAGTGCATGTCGGTCTCCGCCGTCCAGTAGAAGGCGGGGAGCGGGCGCGTGGCTCGCAAGAAGTTGCGGCGGGAATAGTCCGGCCCTTCGCGCCAATAGACGCCGCGGACGAACTCGCGCCAGCCGATGAGCTGGCGGACATAGCCCTCGACGGAGTTGAGCGGCGCGCGACCGGCGTGATACTCCGTCTCGGCGCGGCGGCACAGGTCCAGGGGATCGAGCAGGCCGATGTTGATGTAGGGCGACAGGATCGAGTGCCAGAGGTGGCGCTCGCCCGACAGCATCGCGTCCTCGTAATCGCCGAACTTTGGCAGCGCGTGGCGGAAAAAGTTCGCGGCCTGCGCCTCGGCTTGGCTAGCGGTGACGGCCATGTCGAAGCCGTCGAGGCGGCCGGGATGGTGGGCGAAGCGGCGCTCGACCAGCGCCAGCACGGCCGCCGTGATCGCGTCGGGCGCGAAGGACAGCGGGCGCGGCATGAACAGGTCGCCGCCGGGCGCGGGCTTGCGGTTCTCCGCGTCGAAGTTCCAGCGGCCGCCAACGGGCTTGCCGCCCTCCATGAGGAGGCCGGTCTTACGGCGCATGTCGCGGTAGAAGAACTCCATCACCAGGTCGCGGCGGCCGTCGGCCCAGCGCGCGAACTCGGCGTGCGAGCAGAGGAAGCGGTCGTCGGGAAGGATCTCGACGGGGAGGCCGAACAGCGTCTCCCACGAGTCGAACATGGCCTGGGTGCGCCATTCGCCCGACTCGGTCACGGCGATGCGGTCGGGAGCGTGACGGGCGACGACGCGGGCGACCTCGCCGGTGAAGGAGCCGCTGTTATCCGGATCGTCGAGCGCGACATAGTCGACCCGCCACCCGTTGCGGCGCAGAGCGTCGGCGTGGTGGCGCATCGCGGACAGGATCAGCGCCAGCTTGCGCTTGTGGTGGCGGACATAGGTCGCCTCCTCGGCGACCTCCATCATGAGGACCACCGTGTCGACGGGGTCGCGGCCGCGCAGAGAGGACAGACCGGGGGAGAGCTGGTCGCCGAGGATGGGCACGAGGGTCGTCACGTTCCCAATCTGTTCACCCGTGGGGTCCGACGCAAGCTCGCCTTCGGCTCCGAGCAACCTATATGGCCGGGGCATGACCCCCAAGCATCTCGGCCAGACCAGCGCGCTTCCCGCCAGCCCCGAAGAGGCGGTGCTCGACTACGTCCCGAACCCGCGGCCCGGGCGGACCTATCTGGTGCGGTTCGCCGTGCCGGAGTTCACGTCGCTATGCCCGGTGACGGCGCAGCCCGATTTCGCGCACCTGGTGATCGACTACGCGCCCGCGGAGACGATCGTCGAGTCGAAGTCGTTGAAGCTGTTCCTGGGCTCGTTCCGGAACCACCAGGCGTTTCACGAGGACTGCACGGTCGGCATCGGCGAGCGGCTGTTCGGCGAGATGAAGCCGCTGTGGCTCAGGATCGGCGGCTACTGGTACCCGCGCGGGGGCATCCCGATCGACGTGTTCTGGCAGTCGGGCGCGCCGCCCGCCGACCTGTGGCTGCCCGACCAGGGCGTCCAGCCCTATCGCGGCAGGGGCTGAGCCACGCCCGCGCGGCGCGCGGTGAAGCGGTAGAGCAGCGCCAGCAGCGCGGCGAACGCCGCCAACCCCAGGAACAGGGCGGGCGTCTCGAAGTCCGCGACGACCGCGAGCGGCGCGTCGGAGCCGGTCGCGGCCACGATCCCGGCGAAAGCGACGCCGAACAGCGACTCGCCGACGATGAGCCCGGTCGCGGCGAGCACGCCCATGCGGCGCGCGGCCTCCGGGTCGGCGCGTCGGTCTGCCCAGCGGTCGTAGCGGTGGCCGATGACCGCGCCGACCACGACGGGGAGCGTCACCGCCATGGGCAGGTAGATCCCGATGCCGACCGCGAGCGGCGGCAGGCGGAGGCGGCGGGCGCGGCCCAGCGCTTCGTCGATCAGGACGATGGCGACGCCGGCGAGCGCGCCCCAGCCGATCATGGTCCAG
>DASVSW010000234.1:0-2095 GCA_036387895.1 Sphingomonas sp. | reverse complement strand
GTGATTGCCGTCGAGCGGCTTCACCACCACCGGCCAGCGCAGCCGACGGGCCTCGGCCACCGCTTGGTCCGCCGTCCGCACCAGCACGCCGCGCGGCACCGGCAGCCCGGCGTCGGCGAGCAGCGCCTTTGCCGCGTCCTTGTTGCCCGCCAGCTCCGCGCCGATCAGCGATGTGGCGCCCGTGACGCTGGCGCGGATGCGCCGCTGCCGGCTTCCCGTGCCCAGTTGCACCAGGCTGTGCTCGTTCAGGCGGTACGCCGCGATCCCGCGCCGCCGCGCCGCGTCGACCAGCGCCTGCGTCGTCGGCCCCAGCGTCGCCTTGGCCACGAGCCGTTTCAGCGCCGCCAGCACTGCGCTCACGTCGCCCGCGTCCTCCAGCGGGTCGACGCCCAGCGCCTCCCAGCCCTCGACCCGCGACAGCTCCGGCGGCAACAGGCTCGCGACCAGCCGGATCGCGTGCGCGCCCGCGGCCATGCCCACCGCCTCGTCGCGGTAGCAGTAGAGCATGTTGTACACGCCCGGCCGGCCGCGCACCGAGCGCGTCTTGCCGCGCGTGACGCGGTGCCCGGCCATGTTCTGGAGCGCGATCGCGACATGCTCGATCACGTGCCCGATCCAGGTGCCGTCCCGGAGCCGCCGGATGAACCCGCCCGGCTCGCCATAGCTGCACCCATGGTCGTGGAGCTGCGGGAGCAGCGCCACTAGCCGATCGGCGAAGCCGGGCAGCCGA
The DNA here is from genome assembly GCA_036387895.1 of Sphingomonas sp. Lineage (GTDB taxonomy): Bacteria > Pseudomonadota > Alphaproteobacteria > Sphingomonadales > Sphingomonadaceae > Sphingomonas. The sequence continues at coordinate 1,365 of DASVSW010000234.1, read as the reverse complement.
TCGGTCGGCCACGCTTCAAGCTCGCCCAGGTCGAGCTGGAGGCGGATCATCGGCCGGAGGCTGAACAGGTGCGGGCCGCGATAGACGGAGCGTTCGAGGACGCGGAGCGGCGCGGCCTGCGAGGTGGTCATGGCGTCAGCGCGGTGCGGACGCGCGGCGCGTGACCCACAGGCCCACCGCCGCGATGCGTTCGACTTCGGCGTAGGGCGGCGTGTCCAGGTCCTCGGAGAAGATGTCGGGATCGAGCTCGTGATAGCCCCAATCGAAGCGCGCCGGGTCGATCCTCTCGCGCAGCTGCTCCAGGAACACGTCGCGCCCGTCGACGATCGACACGCCCGTGTGCAGCACCAGCTTGCCGTTCGGCTCCAGCAGCTCGACGGCGTCCAGCGTCCAGTCGAGCGACAGGCGCGCGCCGTACAGGTCGCCGCCGTCGCGGTATTTGCGGCCCGCCTCGTCCATCATGAAAGGCGGATGCGTCACGATTAGGTCGAACGAGCCGCCGACGTCCGACGGTCGCGTCGCCTCGACCTCGCGGTGCTTCAAGCCGGAGAACTCCGCGTTGACGCCCGCCAGGCGCAGCGCCTTGGGGTTGATGTCCGCCTGAGTCAGCTCCGCGCCGGGCGCCGCGCGAGTCGCGGTGATGCCGCCGACGCCCGCGCCCGCGGCGTAGTCCATGATCCGCGAGCCGGGGCCCAGATCGCCCATCTTGGCGATGATCAGGTCGGCGAAACGGTAGCTGTCAGGCCCCAGGAACACCGAGTCCTCCGCCAGCGTCGGATAAGCGGAGTGGATGAACAGGGCATCGCGCACGCTCGACACGCGCACCGTCGCCTTGAAACGCCCGTCCTCCTGCCGCTCGACGACGTCCGCCGCCTGCAGAAGCTCGAACAGTTCGGCCGGGATCACGTCGGGCGTGAAGGGCAGGCTCCAACCCAGCACGTCGCGGATGTTCGTCGCCGCTCGCCGGTCCGCGCGGCGCACCACGCGCGTATGCGTTCCGGGCGTCGCCGTGACGAACCGGTATCCCTGCCCGTCCAGCCAGCCGAGCAGCCTCAGCAGCGCCTCGCGCCCGCTATTGGCCTCGCCATGTTCCCGACCGTCCGCATTACTGTTAACAAGTGTTAGGCTGTCGCCCACGCCGCCCCTCCGTATTCTGGTCAGCGCACAACCGACCGGGCGTGACGGTGTTCCGCGCGGCCCGTGCGGACCCCGCTTGACAGTCCCGACGATATGTAAGCACACTGAACTGATGGGAATTAAGAGCGGCCCCGACAAGCCCGTCCGACCCGCGCCCGTGACGCTGGGGCAGGCCGCTTGGGTATGGCTCCGCATCGCGGCGCTCTCGTTCGGCGGGCCGGCGGGGCA
>DASVSW010000233.1:0-5152 GCA_036387895.1 Sphingomonas sp. | reverse complement strand
CGAGCGCTGACATATATCAATCTTACCTTGAGATCATGAAGCAGCTGCCTACCGCGCCCCTGAATCGAGACCGGTTCAATGCGCGTATGAATTCGCTCAAGCAGCCTTCGCACGGTTCAATCCTCATCGGCTCGCGCACGGGCTGGTACGAACTGCGAGAGCCGATCATGCGAGGATTCATTAGGCTGAAAGCAGAAAGTGCCGGCGTGGAGCTTGCGCGAGAACATCCTAGGGAGAGCGGCCGGCGAGAGCACCGAATGTTCTCTGTGCGTTAGGCCTCGCGTCCGTGTGAAGCGGATCGGCGATACTTAGGACGATGCAGCCTGAGGACTCATCGCCCGATATCCACAGTCCTGCTCCGCCTAGAGCGCCCCACGTGAGATCTAAAATGGGACGCCTAAGCGGACGCGCTTTCGCGTAAGCTTAAGGGGGCGCTTCTACTGGGTGCTGCTTTGAGAGGATGGGGCCGCATTCAGGGCTTGATCCTCTGACCCCCGTGTCACGACTGCTTCGACGGCGGTGTGTGTCGCAAACCAGCAAGCTCCAGGACGCTCAAGGCTACCCCCCTTCCACGCGCACCCATCAACCGCCCACGGCAAAGCCTGTTAGGGAAGGAGCAGCGAGCCGTCCCCGTAAGAGTAGAAACGGTACCCATTTTCAACAGCATGGGCGTAAGCGACCTTCATCCGGTCGAGGCCCATCAACGCTGATACCAGCATGAACAGCGTCGAGCGGGGCAGGTGGAAGTTGGTCATGAGGCCGTCGACGCCGCGGAAGCGGTAGCCGGGGGTGATGAAGATGCTGGTGTCGCCTTCGAACGGCTCGATCACGCCGTCGTCCCGCGCCGCGCTCTCGATCAGGCGGAGCGAGGTGGTGCCCACGGCGACGATCCGGCCGCCGCGCGCGCGGGCGGCGTTCATCCGGTCGGCCGCGGCGCGGTCGATGCGGCCCCATTCGGCGTGCATGCGGTGGTCGTCGGTGTCGTCCGCCTTGACGGGGAGGAAGGTGCCCGCGCCGACGTGAAGCGTCAGCGTGGCGTGGTCGACGCCGGCCGCCTCCAGCGCGTGGAGGAGGTCGGGGGTGAAGTGGAGGCTCGCGGTGGGCGCGGCCACGGCGCCGGGCTCGGCGGCGAACATCGTCTGGTAATCGTCGGCGTCGCGTTCGTCCGTCGGGCGCTTGGCGGCGATGTAGGGCGGGAGCGGCATGCGGCCGGCGCGCTCCAGCAGGAGTTCGACGGGCTCGTCGCCCTCGAAGTCGAGCGCCCTGCTGCCGTCCTCGGCGCGGTCGGAGGCGATGGCGGCGACGCCGTTCCCGAACTCGACGCGGTCGCCCGCGCGCAGCCGCTTGGCGTTCCGGACGAAGGCGCGCCACCGGCGCGGGCCTTCGCGCTTGTGGAGCGTGGCCCCGATCTTGGCGTCCCCGCGCCGGCCTTCGAGCTGGGCGGGGATGACGCGGGTGTCGTTGAAGACGAGGAGGTCGCCGGCGCGCAGCCGCGCGGGCAGGTCGCGGACGATCGCGTCGTGGAGGCCGTCGCCGTCGACCACGAGCATCCGCGCCGCGTCGCGTGGGCAAGCGGGACGGAAGGCGATGCGCTCCGGGGGGAGGGGGAAGTCGAAGAGGTCGACGTTCATGGGCGGGTACGATCCCGATCCGTCATCCCAGCGGAAGCTGGGCTCGCGTGCTGCGGGCGGCGTGCGCTCTTGGCCAGCAATCCCAGCTTTCGCTGGGATGACGTGATAAGCCTTCTCAACCCGCCGGCGACGGGCGCGGGGCAGCGGGCGCCGTGCCGGGCAGCGTCACGGGGGCGCCCAGGCCCGGGTTCGCTTCCGGCGCGGCCGGGACGAAAGGCGGCGGGTTGTCGCTGGCGACGTAGGCGCGCAGGATCCGCGACGGGTTCACCGGCGGCTCGCCGCGCTCGATGGCGTCGACATGGCCCATGCCCTCGAGCACGCGGCCGAACACCGTGTACTTCTTGTCGAGCGACAGGCGCGGCATGAAGACGATGAAGAACTGGCTGTTGGCGCTGTTCTTGTCCTCGGCGCGCGCGGCGGAGACGGCGCCGCGGACATGGGGGAGGTTGTTGAACTCAGCCTCGAGGTCTGGAAGCGGGCTGCCGCCGGTGCCGTCGCCCTTCGGATCGCCGCCCTGCGCCATGAAGCCGTCGATCACGCGGTGGAACAGGAGGCCGTTGTAGAAGCCCTGGCGGGTCAGCGTCTTGACGCGCTCCACCATCTTGGGCGCGACGTCGGGGCGGAGCTGGATCGTGACGCGCCCGCCGGTGGACAGGTCGAGCACCCAGACGTTCGCGGGGTCGATCGCGGGCGCGGCCGCCATCGGTGCGGCGGGCGTCGCGGCCGGCGGGGTCTGGGCCGCCGCGGGCACGGCGGTGAGCGCGGCGATGGTCGCGACGAGACCGGTCAAGAAACGCATGTACGATCCTGGGATAAGTGGGACGCGGCCGGTTTAGACCGGATCGCGCGTTGCGCCAACGTGAATGAGGTCAGGCCCGCACTCGCGGGTTGGCGGCGACCTTGGCCAGCATCGCGTCGCGGACGGCGGCGGGCACGAAGCGCGCGATCTCGCCGCCGTAGAGCGCGATCTCCTTGACCAGCTTGGACGCGATCGGCTGGAGCGCCACATCGGCCATCAGGAACACGGTTTCGACCCGCGGATTGATCTGCTGGTTCATGCCGGCCATCTGGTATTCGTATTCGAAGTCGGCGACCGCGCGCAGGCCGCGCACGATGACGCGCGCGCCCTGCGCCTCCGCGAAGTCCATCAGCAACGAGTCGAACGGCACCACGGCGATGTCGCCGCCGATGCTCGCGACCTCGTGGCGGACCATGTCCATTCGCTCTTCGACGGAGAACATGGGCGATTTGGACGCGTTGGTGGTGACGCCCACGACCAGCTTGTCGACCAGCTTCGCGCCGCGGCGGATGATGTCGACATGGCCGAGCGTGACGGGGTCGAAGGTGCCGGGATAGACCCCGATGCGGGCGGTCAACGGTCGCGCTCGAGGACGAAGCGGGCGACGTCGCGGAGGAGGTCGGCTTCGGAGCCGAAGGAGTGGAGGTGCGCCACCGCCTGGTCGACGAGCATGCGCGACTGGGCGCGGGCGCGGTCGGGGCCGAGGAGCGACAGGAACGTCTCCTTGCCTTGGGTCTCGTCTTTGCGGAGCTTCTTGCCGGCGGCGGCCTCGTCGCCTTCATGGTCGAGGAGGTCGTCGACGATCTGGAAGGCGAGGCCGAGGTCGTGCGCGTAGCCGCGCAGGCCCACGCGGCCCTCGGGCGGGATACGGCCGAGGATCGCGCCCGCCTCGACGGACGCGGTGATGAGCGCGCCGGTCTTCATCTGCTGGAGGCGGGTGACGGCGTTGATGTCGAAAGCGGCGCTGGCGGCGGCGAGGTCCATCGCCTGGCCGCCCGCCATGCCGGACGGCCCGGCGGCTCGGGCGAGGTCGAGCACCAGCTCCGCGCGGACGAAGGGGTCGGGGTGCGTCGCCGGATGGGCCAGCCATTCGAAGGCGAGCGCGTGGAGGCAGTCGCCCGCGAGGACCGCGGTCGCTTCGTCGAACGCCTTGTGGACGGTGGGCTTGCCGCGGCGGAGGTCGTCGTCGTCCATCGCGGGCAGGTCGTCATGGATCAGCGAATAGACGTGGATCGCCTCGATCGCGGTGGCGACCCGTACGCTCGCGGCGCGGTCGACGGCGAACAGGTCGGCGGTGGCGGTGACGAGGAGCGGGCGGAGCCGCTTGCCGCCGTCCATCGCGGCGTAGCGCATCGCCTCGTACAGCGGGCGGCGCGCGTCGTCGGGGAGCGGGAGCAGCGCGTCGAAGCTTTCGTCGATCGCCTCGGCGATCTCGGCCAGCGCTTGGGACAGGGTGCGCACCCGCAGCCCCATGCCGTCAGCCCGCGGCAAAGGGGCGGGTCCCGGCGGGCCGGCCTTCGCTGTCCAGGCGGATCGCCTCGATCCGCGCCTGCGCGGCGTCCAGGCGCTCGGCGCACTTGGCGCGCAGGCGGTCGCCGCGCTCGTAGAGCTTGATCGACTCGTCCAGCGCGCAATCGCCGCTCTCCAGCCGGCCGACGATGCGCTCCAGCTCCTTCAGCGCGTCCTCGAACGAGAGGTCCTCGATGGGGGTGTCCATGGGGCAGCTATGGAGCGCGCGACGGCGGACGGTCAAGGATGGGCGAGCGCCCAGTCGACCGCCGCCGCGGCGTGGAGGGCGGTGGTGTCGAACAGGGGCAGCGCGCTGTCCTCCGGACGGACAAGGAGCATGATCTCCGTGCAGCCCAGGATCACGGCTTCCGCACCCGCGTCAGCGAGCTTGGCGATCACCTCCGTGTAGGCGCGGCGGGAGGCGGGCTCGACGCGGCCGGCGACGAGCTCGCGGTAGATGACGTCGTGGACGAGCGCGCGGTCGGCGGCGTCGGGGACGATCACGTCGAGACCGTGCCGGTCGCGCAGCCGATCACGCAGGAACGCGCCCTCCATGGTGAAGGCGGTGCCGAGCAGGCCGACGCGGCGGTGCCCGGCCGCGGCGAGCGCATCGCCGATCGGATCGGCGATGTGGAGGAAGGGAACGGCCAGCGACGCCTCCAACCGGTCGGCGAGACGGTGCATGGTGTTGGTGCAGAGGAAAACGGCTTCCGCCCCCGCCGCTTCGAGCCGGCGACCCGCGTCGACGAGTAGGTCGCCCAGCTCGTCCCACGCGCCCGCGTGCTGCAGCCGCTCGACTTCGGCGAAGTCGACCGAGAAGAGCACGAGGCGCGCGGAGTGCGAAGGGCCGAGCCGATCGCGGACGCCCTGGTTGATCAGGCGGTAATATTGGGCCGAGCTTTCCCAGCTCATGCCCCCGATCAGGCCGACCGTGCGCAGGGCGTCAGCGCGAGGCGAGGCGCCCGGCGGTCCAGGTGACGAGGACGGAGACGGCGACCAGACCCAGATCGACCGCGGCCTGGACGCGACGGGGCGCCGGGTCGGCGGCGTCGTGGGTGAGGACCTTGATGTCGGCGCTGGGATGCTGGGCGGCGACGACGCTCAGCGCCAACGCTCCGGCGATCAGGAACTTGCCACGATCCGTCATGTCCGCACTCCCCTTCGAACGCGGAGAAGCTACGCCGACTCGCGGTCGCTTACAAGCGTAATCGTG
>DASVSW010000232.1:0-5011 GCA_036387895.1 Sphingomonas sp. | reverse complement strand
CGGTGATCAAGGGCGGGGAGCGGGTGCGATGATCCCGAACCCCGCCGCGATCGCCTCGCCTTTCGCGCTCCTCTGGCCGACCTTCGCGATGGCGGGCCTGGTCTTCATCGTCTGGATCACGCTGTTCGTCCAGCGGATCGGCCATATCCGCCGCAACCCGCCGGGCCAGGGCGACCTGTCGACCGGCGAGGCGGCGCGCCGCTACTTCCAGCCCGTCGAGATGCCGGCGAACAACCTCGCCAACCTGTTCGAGATGCCCGTCCTCTTCTTCGCGCTGGTGCCGCTGCTCCTCATGTTCCGGCAGGTCACGTCCGCGCAGCTGATGCTGGCCTGGCTCTTCGTCCTGCTGCGCGCCGCGCACAGCCTGATCCGTGTCGGGCGCGGCGGGGTGCGGAACCGCTTCCGGATGTACGCCGCCTCGACCGCGGTCCTGAGCGCGATGTGGATCGGCTTCTTCGTCGACGCGCTCGGCTCGTCGCGGCTCTACGCGATCCATCAGGACGTGTTGGCGCGACTCTGACCGGACGGCTCACGCCGCGGCGGCGTCGCCCCAGCGGCGCTGGTTGGCGAGGCCGCGCGCCTCTTCGACGGGCAGCGGCCGCCCGAAATAATAGCCTTGGACTTTGGTGCAGCCCAGCTCCTGGATCATCTGGTGCTCGGCCTCGGTCTCGACGCCCTCCGCGGTGGTCGCCATGCCGAGGCTCTTGGCCAGCGCCACCACGGCGCGGATGATCGCGATCGCCTCGCGAACGCCCTTGGACGCGCCCTGGACGAAGCTCCGGTCGATCTTGATCGAGGAGAACCGCGTGCGGCTGAGATACCCCAACGACGAGTATCCGGTCCCGAAATCGTCGAGCGACAGCCGGACCCCGAGATCCAGGATGCGCTCCAGCACCCGCACCGCACCCGTGCCCTCGCGCATGAAGACGCTTTCGGTGACCTCCAGCTCCAACCGCTCCGCCGGCAACCGGCTGTTGGCCAGCGCGGACGCGACCACCGTGACGAAGTTCGGGTCGTGCAGCTGGTCCGGCGACACGTTGACCGCGACCCGCACGTCGACGGGCCACTTCGCTGCCTCCTCGCACGCCGTCCGCAGCACCCATTCGCCGATCGGCGCGATCAGCCGCATGTCCTCGGCGATCGGCACGAACTTGGCAGGCGAGATGAAGCCTAGCTCCGGATGGACCCAGCGCAGCAGAGCCTCGAAGCCGACGAGCTTGCCGGTGCCCGCGTCGACCACCGGCTGGTAGTTGAGGTGGAACTGACCGAGCTCAAGCGCGCGCCGCAGAGCCATCTCGAGCACGCGCTTCTCCTCCGCCTCGACGTGGAGTTGCGGCTCGTAGACGTGGAACACGCCGCCGCCCGCGTCCTTGGACCGGTACAGCGCGAGATCGGCGGACCGGATCAACATCTCCGCGGTGCGTCCGTCGCGCGGCCCGATCGCGAGTCCGACGCTGGCGCCGATATAAAGGGTGTGCTGATCGACTTCGTAAGGGCGCGACAGCGTCTCGATGATCCGCTTGGCCGTCCGCTCGACCGCTGCCGAATCCGACGCGTCGCGCACGACCACCGCGAACTCGTCGCCGCCCAAGCGGCCGCACAGTTCGTTCTGCCCCATCAGCTGGCCCAGCCGCTCGGACACGCGGGACAACAGCCGGTCGCCGATCGGGTGGCCCAACGTGTCGTTGACCGCCTTGAACCGGTCGAGGTCGATCATCATGAACGCGCAGCGCCCGTTCCACTTGTCCGCCTCGCGCATCGCGTGCGCGAGCGTCTCATGGACCATCAGCCGATTGGGCAGGCCCGTCAGCGTGTCGTAGCGCGCCATGCGGTTGATCTTGTCGGCGGACGCGCGCTGCTCGGTGACGTCGGATCCGACGCCGCGGAAGCCGCAGAACTGGCCGCGCTCATCGAGGCGCGGCGAGGCGGCGATCTCCCACCAACGCTCCTCGCCCTTGACGTGGACCGGCAACCGCAGGTCGCGGAAGCTGTCGCGCGATTTCAGCTTCTCCGCGAGCTCGCGGAGCCCGGCGGAAAAGGCGCCCGATTCCCAACTCGGCCCGGCCAGCACCTGCAGGAAGGGCATGCCGTTGATGGTCACGGGATCGAGCCCGCAGGCATAGGCGAAGCGGGGCGACGCCTTGACCACGCGCTTGGCCGAGTCGGTCTCCCACAGCCAGTCGGCACCCGTGTCCTCGAACTCGCGGAGCAGGAGGCTGACGGTCTCGTTCCGTTCGGCGAGCGTGATCTCGCTGGCTCGGATCACGACGAGCGCGCGGGCGCGGAACAGGCAGGCGATGCCGAGCAGCGTCGTGAACAGCAGCGTCGCGGCCGCCGCGGCGTACGCGCCCGCCAGCACCAGCTTGACCGCGACCGCTCCGCCGACGACGCCCAGGAACAGCAGCGTGGGCAGGGCCAAGGGCGCCATCGCGACGGCGGCGGCGGTCATCAGGACCGACAGCACCATCCACAGCACGTAGCCGGCGTTGCCGCCCGCGTCGGCGAACAGGAAGGGCGGGATCGACCACACGGCCGCCAACGCGGCGCCGTCGTAGCCGGTGGCGCGCAACTCGGAGAGGCTCGCATAGCTTCCGTCTTCGTGCCGCGAGCGCAGGCGCCTCAGGGTGACGCCGAGCGACACGGCCGCGACGAGGCCGCCCCAAGCCGCGATCAGCCATAGCGGCACGACCTCGCGGAACAGGCTGGCCGTGGTCGCAGCCGCGAGCAGGTTCGCACCGAGCAGGAACAGCGAAAGCTCGCGTCCGGCGCGCATCTGCGATGCGCGGATACGGCTCCACTCGGCGGGGTCTCCGCCCTCGCGCAAGCCGACGAGTGTCGGGAAATCGATCCGCATGGGATCGGCGACGGGGGCGCTGACGGTGCTCACCGGCCGAGTCATAACGGCCGGTGGTTAGCGCATCCTTTCACTGCGCCCGGACGCGCTGGCGGATATTCGAACCGCTCCGCTCAGGCCGCGATGCAGTAGGGCTTGATCTCGCCCGCCAAGTACAGGTTGCGCGCCTTGGTGCGGCTCAGCTTGCCGGAGCTGGTGCGGGGAAGGGTGCGCGGCGGAATCAGCTCGATCACGCAGTTCATGCCGGTGACGGCGCGGACGCGCTCGCGGATCGCCTCGCGCAGGCGCTGCCGTTCGGACGCGTCCGAACTGCGGCATTGGACCAGCACGGCGGGCGTTTCTTCGCCGCCGGGCGTCGTGATCGCGAAAGCGGCGATGTCGCCCGCCTTGAAGCCTGGCAGCTGCTCCACGGCCCATTCGATGTCCTGCGGCCAGTGGTTCTTGCCGTTGACGATGATCATGTCCTTCGCCCGCCCGACGATGAAGACGTAGCCGTCGGACAGGTAGCCCATGTCGCCCGTATCGAGCCAACCGTCGACCATGCAGGCGGCGGTCGCCTCGGGGTCGCGGAAATAACCGACCATGACCGGCGGGCCCGCGCACCAGACCTTGCCGATGGCGCGCTCGGGCAGCGGCTGCCCGTCCTCCGTGCGGATCTCGACCCGCACGTCGCGCACCGGCTTGCCGCAGTTGACGATAGCGCGGTACCGCTGAGGGCGGTCGTTCGCGGCGGCGTGGCCCGACAGCTCGGTCTCCTCGACCAGCTCGACGCGGATGCCTTCGCCCGGCGGCATCATCGACACGGCGAGCGTCGCTTCCGCGAGCCCGTAGGAAGGCAGGAAGGCGCTCGCCTTGAACCCGGCGTCGGCGAAGGCGTCGACGAAGGCCTGCATGACGTCCGGCCGGATCATGTCGGCGCCGTTGCCCGCCACGCGCCAGCGCGACAGGTCGAACCGGTCGCCCGCCCGCGTCTGCGACGAGATGCGGCGCGCGCAGATGTCGTAGCCGAAGGTCGGGGAATAAGAGAGGGTGGTGCCTTCGTTCCGGCTGATCATGTCGAGCCAGGCGAGCGGGCGGCGGGCGAAGTCCTCGGTCTTGAGGAAGTCGGTCGACACCTGGTTCGCGACCGGCGACAGGAAGCAGCCCACCAGCCCCATGTCGTGGTACCAGGGCAGCCACGAGACGCAGCGATCGGTATCCCGGATCGCCACTCCGTGCGCGTGAGCGGCCAGGTTGTTCAGAAGCGCATGGTGCGTGATCGCGACGCCGTGCGGAAAGCGGGTCGAGCCGCTGGAGTATTGGAGATAGGCGACATCGTCGCCCTTCGCTTGCGGCAGCGGGACGTCGGGCGCGTCGCGGTGCGCGAGCTCCAACCAGTCGACGCCCTCGACCCCGGCCAGCGAGGCGGCCTCGCCCGCCATGCCCGCCAGCTCGGGCGGGAACAGCAGCACCTTGGGGTCGCAGCTGGCGAGCTGGACGCGGAGCTGCTCGACGTAGCTGTCCTTGCCGCCGAACGAGGTCGGCAGGGGCAGGGGGACGGGCCAAGCGCCGGCGTAGACGACGGCGAAGAACAGCTGGGCGAACGCCGCGCCCGTCTCGGCGACCAGCGCGATGCGGTCTTGCGGCCGGACGCCTGCGGAGACCAGCCTTCGCGCGGAAAGGAGCGCTTCGTCGCGCATTTCGCGGAACGTGTAGGCGCGGGCCAGCGCGCCGCGGGCGTTGTGGAAGTTCAGGCCCCGCGCACCGCGCGCCGCGTAGTCGAGCGCCTCGCCCAGCGTTTCGAAATCGGCGAGCCGGCGGGGAAGATCGTCGGACGTCGGAGTGGGGCGGAGAACGCCCGCGCCGAGGTCGCGCTTATCGATCGTCATGCCAAACGGATCCTGTTCATCTGTATCAGGTACGGTCCACTCCCCTCGGCGGACGTAGCCGTCGCGTTTCGCGCTCCACTATGGCACAAACATGGCGCATGGCCCGCGCCCGCGAACCCGCCCCGCCGCTCGACCGTGACGCCATGGAGCGCTTGGCGCTGCGCTACGTCGAGCGCTACGCCACCACGCGGGGGCGCCTGGCCGACTTCCTGCGCCGCAAGATCCGGGAGCGCGGCTGGCAGGGGCCGCCGGCCGATCCGGTCGCGTTGGCGGAGAAGATGGCCGAGCT
>DASVSW010000231.1:0-8769 GCA_036387895.1 Sphingomonas sp. | reverse complement strand
TGCGCCCCGATTTCGCCGCGCGGACGCGGACCGAACGGATCGTCATGGCGGTCCTCCTCGCCGCCTCGCTGGTCGCGGTGCTGACCACGGTGGGCATCATCGGCTCGCTCATCTGGGAGGCGGGGCGCTTCTTCGCGCGCGTGCCTGCGGCCGACTTCCTGTTCGGCACGCGATGGAGCCCGCAGGCGATCGACCCGCGGGATCCCGGCGCGTCGCTCGGCGCGCTGCCGCTCTTCTGGGGCACCTTCTTCATCGGCGCGGTGATCGCCATGGCGGTGGCGCTGCCCCTGGGGCTGCTCAGCGCGGTCTACCTGACCCAATACGCAGGCGCGCGGGCGCGGCGCTGGATCAAGCCGCTGCTGGAGGTCCTCGCGGGCGTGCCCACCGTCGTCTACGGCTATTTCGCGGCGCTGACCGTCGGCCCCGCGATCCGCGACCTCGGAGTCGCCGCCGGGATCGACCACGCCTCGTCCGAAAGCGCGCTGGTGGCGGGGCTCGTCATGGGGATCATGATCATCCCTTTCGTCTCCTCGCTGGCGGACGATTCGCTCGCGGCCGTCCCCTCGGCGATGCGCGACGGCAGCCTAGCGATGGGCGCCACGCCGTCCGAGACGATCCGCCGCGTCCTCCTCCCCGCGGCGTTGCCGGGCGTCGTCGGCGGCGTGCTGCTTGCCGTCAGCCGCGCGATCGGCGAGACCATGATCGTCGTCATGGCCGCCAGCGGCGCCGCTACGCTGACGCTCGACCCCTTCGAGAGCGCCACCACGGTCACGCGCCAGATCGTCGATCTCCTGACCGGCGAGGCGGAGTTCGACAGCCCCAAGACGCTGGCCGCTTTCGCGCTCGGGCTGACGCTCTTCGCGATCACCTTCCTCCTCAACCTGATCGCGCTCACCATCGTGCGCCGGTACCGCGAGGCGTATGACTGACGCGCGCGCCCTCGACGCGGTGCGGCCGACCGACTGGTCGAGCGACGCCATGCGCCGCCGCGTGCGCCGTCGCTACGGCGCCGAGCGCCGCTTCCGCCTGGTCGGACTCGGCGCGATCCTGATCTCGGCGTCGTTCCTGCTGATCCTGCTCGGCTCGATGATCGCGCGCGGCGCGGGCGGCTTCGTCGAGACGCGGGTCGCGATGCCGATCGACTTCAGCCGCGCGGCGCTCGACGTCGACCCCGCGCGCCTGTCCGGCCGCGGGGCCGACCTGGCGCTCGCCGGGGCGGGCCTGCGCAACGTGGTCGAGGCGGCGGCGCTCGACGCCTTCGGCCCCGATCTCGGCGGGCGCATCCTGTCGGACGGCGCGTGGCTGCGCGTCCGCGACGCGGTCAAGGCCGACCCCGCGCTGCTCGGGCGCCGCGCGATCCTGTCCGTGCCCGTGGCGAGTTCGATCGACGTCGCCGCCAAGGGCTCGGGCACGCCGCAGGCTGAAGCCGTGGTGGCGTCGCTCCGCTCGGGCGACCTCCTGTCGACGGGGCTCAACCTCGACTTCCTGGGCGCCGCCGACTCGACCGACCCGACCCGCGCCGGCATCTGGGGAGCGCTGAAGGGATCGCTGCTCACCATGCTGGTGACGATGTCGCTGGCGTTCCCCACCGGCCTCCTCGCGGCGCTCTACCTCGAGGAATACGCGCCCAAGAACCGCTGGACCGACCTCCTGGAGGTGTCGATCAACAACCTGGCCGCGGTGCCGTCCATCATCTTCGGCCTGCTCGGGCTGGCGCTGTTCCTGGGCGTCATGGGGCTGCCGCGTTCGGCGCCGCTCGTCGGCGGCTTGACGCTGGCGCTGCTCACCATGCCCGTCATCGTCATCACCGCGCGGAACGCGATCACCGCCGTGCCGCCCTCGATCCGCGAGGCCGCGATGGCGGTGGGCGCGTCGCCGGTCCAGGTCGTGTTCCACCACGTCCTGCCGCTCGCGATGCCCGGCATCATGACGGGCGCGATCCTGGGGCTCGCCCGGGCGCTCGGCGAGACCGCGCCCCTGCTCCTCATCGGCATGCGCGCCTTCATCGCCGCCCCGCCCCGCGGACTGACCGAGCCCGCGACGGCGCTTCCCGTCCAGATCTTCCTCTGGTCGGACGAGGTCAGCCGCGGCTTCGTCGAGAAGACGTCCGCCGCCATCATCGTCCTCCTGCTCCTCCTCCTCCTGCTGAACGGGGTCGCCATCTACCTCCGCAACCGATTCGAGACCCGCTGGTGAGCAACCATCCGCCCAAAATGACCGCGTCAGAGGTCAGCGTGTGGTACGGCGCCAACCAGGCGCTCGACCGCGTGTCGCTCGACATCGACCAGGACCGCGTCACCGCGCTGATCGGGCCGTCGGGCTGCGGCAAGACGACGTTCCTGCGCACGCTCAACCGCATGAACGACACGGTGCCGACCGCGCGCATCGAGGGCGACGTGCGCCTGGACGGCGAGGACATCTACTCGCCGCGCATGGACGTGGTGCAGCTCCGCGCGCGCGTCGGCATGGTGTTCCAGAAGCCGAACCCTTTCCCCAAGTCGATCTACGAGAACGTCGCCTACGGCCCGCGCATCCACGGCCTCGCCGAGTCGCGCACCGAGCTCGACGCGATCGTCCAGGCGTCCTTGAAGCGCGCGGGCCTCTGGGACGAGGTGAAGGACCGCCTCTCCGACAGCGGCACCGCCCTGTCGGGCGGTCAGCAGCAGCGGCTGTGCATCGCGCGCGCCATCGCCGTCGAGCCGGAGGTGATCCTGATGGACGAGCCCTGCTCGGCGCTCGACCCCATTGCCACCGCCAAGATCGAGGAGCTGATCGGCGCGTTGAAGGGCCGCTACGCCATCGCGATCGTCACCCACAACATGCAGCAGGCCGCGCGCGTGTCGCAGCGGACCGCCTTCTTCCACCTCGGCCAGCTCGTCGAATACGGCCCCACGACCGAGATCTTCACCAACCCGCGCGAAGAGCGCACCCGCGATTACATCACGGGCCGTTACGGCTGATGCCCCTCATGAACGAACACACCGTCAAGGCCTTCGACAGCGACATCGGCGAGCTGCGCGGCCTCATCTCGCAGATGGGCGGCCTCGCGGAGGACGCAATCGCCCGCGCCATGCTGGCGCTGCAACGCGGCGACCGGACGCTGGCGGCGCAGGTCAAGGCCGACGACCGCGAGATCGACCGGATCGAGTCGGAAGTCGAGAAGCTCGCGATCCGCATCATCGCGCTCCGCGCGCCGCTGGCGAACGACCTGCGCGAGGTCATCGCCGCGCTCAAGATCGCCAGCGTCATCGAACGGATCGGCGATTACGCCAAGAACATCGCCAAGCGCGTGCCGCTGGTCGAGACGGGCGACCGGATCGAGCCCATCTCCGTGCTCCCCGCCATGGGCCGCATGGCGTCCGAGATGGTCCACGACGTGCTGGACGCCTTCGCCGCGCGCGACCCTGAAAAGGCGGTCCGCGTCTGCGAGAGCGACACCGCGCTGGACGATTTCTACGACTCGATCTTCCGCACGCTCGTGACCTTCATGGTCGAGAACCCGCGCACGATCAGCCAGGTCGCGCACCTGCTGTTCGTCGCCAAGAACCTGGAACGCATCGGCGACCACGCCGGCAACGTCGCCGAGATGGTCTACTACGCCGCCACCGGCACCCAGATCGCCGAGCGCGTCCCCGCCAAACCGCAATGACCCCCGCTTCAAACCGAAGAGAGGCCTGAACCCATGCCACGCGCCAAGATGCTCCTGGTCGAGGACGACGCCGCGCTCGCGGAACTGCTGGTCTATCATTTCAAGCGCGAGGATTTCGACGTCGCGCAGACCCCCGACGGCGAGGAGGCGCTGCTGATGGCGCGCGAGAAGACGCCGGACATCGTCCTCCTCGACTGGATGGTCGAAGGGCTGTCGGGCATCGAGGTCTGCCGCCGCCTGCGCCGCGCGCCCGAGACGCAGAACGTCCCCATCATCATGCTCACCGCCCGCGGCGAGGAGGAGGACCGAGTCCGCGGGCTGGAGACCGGCGCCGACGACTACGTCACCAAGCCCTTCTCCCCCCGCGAGCTCGTCGCGCGCGTCGGCGCGGTGCTCCGCCGCGTCCGCCCGGCGCTCGCGGGCGAAGCGCTGACCTACGCCGACATCGAGATGGACACCGTCGGCCACAAGGTCCGCCGCGGCGGCCAGGTCGTGCCGCTGGGGCCGACCGAGTTCCGGCTGCTCAAGCACTTCCTCGAGCATCCGGGCTGGGTCTTCTCGCGCGAGCGCCTGCTCGACGCGGTCTGGGGCCACGACAGCGACATCGAATCGCGCACCGTCGACGTCCACATCCGGCGGCTGCGTAAAGCGATCAACATCGGCGACGCGCCCGACATCATCCGCACCGTCCGCTCGGCGGGCTATGCTTTGGATGCGGGGAACTGAGCGAGATCAGCAAGGGATCGGTATCGAAACGATGGACCCATCCCCCGACTAGAGCGTTGCAAGTAGGCGCGATCCCCCCGAAGCGCTCACAGTTCAGGAGAGTCCGATGAAGCTCTATCTTCTCGCCGCGACCGCTTTGGTCGCTGCTCCGCTGTACGCCCAGACGGGCGCCACCACCGGCACCGGCACGACCGCCCAGTCGGGCGACACGACCTCGTCGGGCCAGACCGGCACGACCACGACCGCCGATCCGGCCACCAGCACCTCGTCCGACCCGGCCGCCACCGGCACGATGGGCTCCACGATGCAGGGCCAGACGAACACGACCACCGGCGCCGGCACAGCGACCGATCCGTCGGCGATGCAGGGCCAGTCCTCGATGCAGGGCCAGTCCTCGATGCAGGGCGGCACGATGTCCGGATCGACCACGACGTCGGGCTCCGCGATGAGCGGCACGGGCGCCATGTCCGGCTCCACCGCCCCGAGCTACACGTCCGGCGCGTCCGCGGGCATGATGGGCGGCGCCGGCATCGCGCCGCAGCCGATCGCGGCGCCCGAGCAGGCGAACCCGAATCCGCCGGTGTGCAAGGCGGGGCAGTATGACGACTGCATCCAGCGCGGGGCTTCGCGCCGCCGCCGCTGATCGGTGAGCGCGGCCGGTTGCATCGGCCGCGCCGCTGAATAGAGAGGGCGCTCACTCGATCCGGGGGAGCGCCCTTTCTCATGTCCATCCGCTTCGACGCCATCCGATTCGACGGGCGAGTAGCCATCGTCACCGGCGCGGGCGGCGGCCTCGGCCGCGCCTACGCCCTCGAACTCGCGCGCCGCGGGGCCAAGGTCGTGGTCAACGACCTTGGCGGCTCGCGCGACGGCAGCGGCCAGTCCGACGCCGCGTTGAAGGTCGTCGAGGAGATCGAGGCCGCCGGCGGCCAGGCCATGGCGGACGGCGGCAGCGTCGCCGAATACGAGCAGATGGCCGAGATGGTCGCCCGCGCGAAGGAGCGCTGGGGCGGCGTCCACATCCTGATCAACAACGCGGGCGTGCTGCGCGACAAGACCTTCGCCAAGATGGACCCCGCCGATTTCGAGTTCGTCGTCCGCGTCCACCTGATCGGCTCGGCTTTTGCCACCAAGGCGTGCTGGGAGACGTTCCGCGAACAGAATTACGGCCGCGTCCTGATGACCGCCTCGTCCACCGGCCTGTTCGGCAATTTCGGCCAGGCGAACTACGGCGCCGCCAAGCTCGGCCTCGCCGGGCTGACCAAGACCCTGTACCTCGAAGGCGCGAAGAACGACATCCGCGTCAACACCATCGCGCCCGTCGCGGGCACGCGGATGACCGAGGACCTGTTCCCCGCCGAGCTGTTCGAGGCCTTCGCGCCCGAGCGCGTCGTCCCCGCCGCCCTCTTCCTCGTCTCGGAGGACGCGCCCACCAACGCGATCGTCGGCGCCGGCGCCGGCGTGTTCCAGTCGAGCTACGTCACGCTCACCCCGGGCAAGGCGCTCCACGGCGACGAGCTGTCCCCCGAAGGCGTCGCCGCGCACTGGGCGGAGATCACCGACCGCACGGGCGAGATCGTGCCGAAGTCGGGCGCCGAGCAGTCGATGCTGATCGGGCGCGCGCTGCAGGGCGGGTGACGCGCGCGGCTGTCTGCGCGCCTCCTTAAATATCGAAGCGGAAACGGCTCGCGTCGACACAGGCTTGCCGATCCTTACCGTCGAGCCCGCCCATCGACGCTTCTCGATCGAGCGGGCGGGGTCTCGTGTTCAGACGATCAAGCGTCCTGCAAAGGACGGCTTAACCGCCGTTCGCTATCTCGGCCCGATGTACAGCGAAAGCGATCTCGACGAAGCCGTATCGGTCGGCGTGCTCTCCCCCACCGCCGTCAGCGCGTTCCGCGACCATATCGCCGCCCGACGAGCGACCCCCGCCGCCGACGAAGAGCAGTTCCGGCTGCTGACGGGCTTCAACGACGTGTTCGTCGGGATCGCGCTGCTGCTGGTCTTCGTGCCGCTGACGGCGGGTCGTGCGAGCGTGGTCGGTGGAGCGGTGGTCGCGACGCTCGCGTGGGTCCTGGGCGAGTTCTTCACCCGTCGGAGGCGGATGGCTCTTCCGAGCATCTTACTGCTGCTGTTCTTCCTAGCCGGGACCTTCAAGTCGGCGTCGGGCATGTTCGACCGTCGCATCGAGCTGTTCGGATCCGAGGGCGCCAGTCGGGCAGCTCTGAGCATCGTCGCGATCGCCTGCGGCGCGGCGGCGTCGCTGCACTGGTGGCGCTTCAAGGTGCCGATCACCGTTGCAGCCGGAACAGCTGCCCTCGTCGGAGCGGCCTACGCGGCGCTCGCGCCGGAGCCAACGTTGCGTTTAGCCCTGGTTCTCACGTTCGGGCTCGCGGTGTTCGCTGGTGCGATGTGGTGGGACGCATCCGATCCGGAGCGCAGGACGCGTCGGTCGGATGTCGCATTCTGGTTGCACCTGCTGGCGGCGCCGCTGATCGCGCATCCGATTTTCTCGCTGCTCGGGGTGTTCGACGACAAGGTGATCGGCGGCGCGGCCGCGATCATCGGGCTCTATGCGCTTTTCGCGCTCATATCGCTCGCCGTCGATCGACGGGCCCTGCTCGTCTCCGGGCTGGGTTACTTCGGCTACGCCGTAGCGCTTACGTTGAACGGTCGCGCCGAGGCAAAGATGGTCCTGCCGACCGCGTTGATCGTCGGGTCGGTCCTGTTACTACTTTCGGCGCTCTGGACGCAGACGCGGTCGGCGGTCGTGACCTACCTGCCCGCGGGGCTTCGCAATCTGCTGCCGCCCATTCACCGCCCGGCGTTCACTCCACTAGCTTGAGCAGCCGCCGCTCCAACGGCGCGAGCACGCTCGCCAGCTCCTGACCGCGCTTCAGGACGACGCCTTGTTCGCCGATCAGCGCCCACATGCCCTGCTTGCTGCGCAAGGCCGGGCGCTTCTCGACGCGGTATTCGGGGCGTTCGGCAGCCCTGCGGAACGCGGCGAAGACGGCGGCGTCGCGGCCGAGTTGGATGGCGTAGTCGCGCCACATCCCCGCGGCGACCATGCGGCCGTAGACGTCGAGGATGCGGGTCAGCTCCAGCCGCTCGAAGCCGATCTGGGACGGGGAGCCGGTCGCGGCCGGGAACGGGAGGACGCTGCCCATCAGGCCCGGTCACGCTCCTCTTCAGGCGCCTGCTCGCCCAGCAGGGCGTCGAGGCGCTTGCGCATCTGCTCGAGCTCGCACCGGAGCAGCTCTACGCGCTGCGTCTGCGGGTCGAACGTCTCGGAACAGGGCGTGCCGTAGGGCACGAACTTCGGGCTGGGCGCGGCGCCGCCGTCCACCATGGTCGCGCGGGCCGGGATGCCGACCATCACCGCGCCTTCGGGCACGTCCTTGGTCACGACCGCGTTGGCCCCGACGCGCGCGCGCGGACCCACGGTGATCGGCCCCAGCACCTGCGCGCCCGCGCCGACGATCACGCCGTCGCTCAAGGTCGGGTGGCGCTTGCCCTGCACGCCGTTGTCGGGGCTGGTGCCGCCCAGCGTTACGCACTGGTAGATGGTGACGTTGTCGCCGATCTCCGCCGTCTCGCCGATCACGACGAAGCCGTGGTCGATGAAGAAGTTGCGCCCGATCTTCGCGCCCGGATGGATGTCGATCGCGGTGGTGGCGCGCGAGAAATGGTTGATGCACCGCGCCAGGAAGAACAGGCGCCGGCGATACAGGGGATGCGCGACGCGGTGCCACGCCATCGCCCACACGCCCGGATAGGTCAGGATCTCGGCGCGGCTGTGCGGCGCCGGGTCGCGCGCCCGGATCGAGTCGAGATAGCTGATCAGCCGCCGGAACATCCGCGCCCCCTTTCGCTGGCGGGGAACATAGGTCGTCACGCGGCCGAGTTCCAGCGCGCCGCCGCGGCGCCGTCCGTCGCGCGCGCATCGACCCAGCGGCGCTCCCCCGCCCTCGTCTCCCGCTTCCAGAACGGCGCGTCGGTCTTCAACCGGTCGATCAGGAAAGCGCAGGCGTCGAGCGCGGCGGCGCGGTGCGCGGCCGCCGTGGCGACGAGCACGATCCGCTCGCCCGGCCGCATGGGTCCGATGCGATGGACGATCGTCGCGGCGTCCAACGACCAGCGCCGGACCGCCTCCTCCGCCAGCCGCGTCAGCGCGGCTTCGGTGGCGCCCGGATAATGCTCCAGCTCCAGGAGCTCGACGCCGTCATCGGCGCGGACCAGGCCGGTGAAGCTGGCCACCGCGCCCGCGTCGCCCCGCTCGACGCGCGCCAGCTCCGCCGCGACGTCGATCGGGTCGGGCGCTACGACGATCCGGATCACCCGCCCGTCACCGGCGGGAACAGCGCGACCTCTGTCGCGCCCGCGAGCGGCGC
>DASVSW010000230.1:0-4772 GCA_036387895.1 Sphingomonas sp. | reverse complement strand
GGGCGCGCTGCAGCTCGCCTTTTCGAACGACCTGGAGGCGAACATCGCGAACGTCTCGCGCCTGGTGCGCGAGGCGGCGGCGCGGGGCGCGCAGGTGGTGCTGCCGCCCGAGCTGTTCGAGGGCGAGTATTTCTGCCGCGTCGAGGACGAGGGGCTGTTCGCCAACGCCAAGCCGGTTGACGAGCACCGCGCGGTGCTGGCGATGCAGGAGCTCGCGGCGGAGCTCAGCATCCACATCCCGACCAGCTTCTTCGAGGCGGACGGACCGCATCACTACAATTCGCTGGCGATGATCGGGCCGGACGGCGCGGTCCAGGGCGTCTACCGCAAAAGCCACATCCCCGACGGGCCGGGTTACGAGGAGAAGTTCTACTTCCGCCCCGGCAACACCGGGTTCAAGGTGTGGCAAGGACCGGGCGCGAAGCTCGGCGTCGGCGTGTGCTGGGACCAATGGTATCCGGAGACGGCGCGCGCGATGATGCTGATGGGGGCGGAGCTGCTCTTCTACCCCACCGCGATCGGCTCCGAGCCGCACGACACCAGCCTCGACACGGCGCGCCTGTGGCGGCGCGCGATGGTGGGGCACGCGGTGTCGAACGTGGTGCCGGTGGTGGCCGCCAACCGCATCGGCGTGGAGCACGGCCAGACCTTCTACGGCACCAGCTTCATCTGCGACGAGCGCGGCGACATATTGGCGGAGCTGGGCCGCGAGGAGGAGGGCGTGATCGTCGCGACGCTCGACCTCGCCCGCGTCAAGCGCCACCGCGCCGCCTTCGGCTTCTTCCGCGACCGGCGGCCGGAGCTGTACGGGCGGCTGACGCAGGACGTGTGATTCACGTCCCGGTAAGTCCTTCTCCGTACGGCTAAGCCATTAGTTCAGCTTGGGATCGTGCCGATGTCTTCCGGGTTCGCGTCACAACACGACTGCATGGTGGACATCGCCGATGCGATCCTGCGCACGGCCAAGGATCGGGACGCCGCCGCTGCGACCCGGCTGACGCAACTGCGGCTGCGGTTGTCGCGCGAAATCACCGATCATTGCGGGGCCGAGGTCGCGCTCATCAACGCGCGCCGCGGCGAGACCTCCGAGCGCCAGGGGGCGCTGATCCGGAAATACCATGACGACCTGCTGAAGTGGCGGCACGACCTGATCGCGTGCAACAGCGATTGGCCGCCGCGGCGCGTCTTCGACGATCCGGCCGGCTTCGCGCGCGACTTCGGCGCGATCGCGGTGCGCTTGCGCGAGCGCGTGCGCTGGGAGGAGCAGGAGTTCTACCCGGCCGTTCTCATGCGGCAGGCCGCGTAAGACCTCCGTCCCGTAACTCGAGCGCGCGGGCGAAGACGGCCTCGAACATCGGCGTTGTCAGCTTGCCGGTGTTCTGATTGTAGCGCGAGCAATGGTAGCTGCTGAGGAGCACGCGACCGTCGGGGGTAGTGTGCTCAGCGAGGTGGCCGAACTTGGTCGCGCTCGGCTTCAGCCCCAGCACGCGCGCGGCGGTGTCGTGGGCGATCTGGCCCAGGGCGACGAAGACGCGGGCGCGCCGCAGCGCTTCGACCGGGCCTTCGAGGAACGGGCGGCAGGTGCGGACCTCCTGCGGCGTCGGCTTGTTCTCGGGCGGCAGGCAGCGGACGCCGTTGACGATGATCGCGCCCGTCAGCCGCAGGCCGTCGCCGGGGTCCGCGCGGTACTCGCCTTGCGCCAAGCCAAACTTCAGCAGGGTCGCGTAGAGGAGCTCGCCCGCGAAATCGCCGGTGAAGGCGCGCCCCGTCCGGTTCGCGCCGTGCTTGCCCGGCGCCAGGCCCACCACCGCGAGCCACGCGTCCGGGTCGCCGAAGGCGGGCACCGGCGCGTTCCACCAGTCGGGATGCTCGGCCCGGCACGCCTCGCGGAAGGCGACGAGGCGCGGGCACAGGGGGCAGTCGCGCGGCGGTTCGGTTTGGGGGAGGGGGGATGCGGTCGGCATGGCCGCGCGCTAGGGCGCGGGCGTGGGGACGGCAACCTATCTGGTGGCGCTGGGATCGAACCGGCGGAGCCGCTGGGGCTCGCCCGAGCGGACGTTGGCGGCGGCGCTGGCGGCGATGGGCGGCGTGCTCGCCGTCTCGCCCGTGTCGGGCACGCCCGCCATGGGGCCGTCCTCGCGGCGTTTCGCCAACGCGGTGGCGTTGGTGGCGAGCGACGAGGCGCCGCCCGCCATGCTCCGCCGGCTGAAGGGGATCGAACGCGCGTTCGGGCGGAGGCGCGGCCGGCGCTGGGGCGCGCGGGCGGTCGACCTCGACCTGATCGGCTGGTCGGGCGGGGTCTGGCGGGAGCCGGCGCTCGTCGTCCCCCACCTCCGCTTCCGCGAGCGGCGCTTCGTGCTCGCGCCGTTGGCCGCCGTGGCGCCGGACTGGCGCGATCCCGTCACGGGGCGCACCGCGCGCCAGTTGCTCGCGCTGGTTGACCGGCGGCGGCCGCGACCCTAGGTCGCAGGCGCCTCGTGGGTCCGTAGCTCAGTCGGTAGAGCAAGCGACTTTTAATCGAGAGGTCCCGGGTTCGAGCCCCGGCGGACCCACCAGGCAGGCCCGCCGGCACGCGCGTCAGCCCATCTTGCGCCCGCGCTTCGGCGCGGCGGCGGCTTCCTTGTCCTCTTCCTCGTCGCCGTCCTCTTCGCCCGCTTCCGTCAACGCTTCGCCCAGCGCGCGGATCTTGTCGCCGTTCTTGTCGGCACGGTCGGCGATCTTGACGGTGCCCTGGCCCAGCCGGTGGAGCAGCGCGTGGACGCGGTCGGCGTCCGGCGTGTCGCGCTCGAGCTGTTTGCGGAGCGACTGGAGGTCACGCAGGATGCCCTTCGCGCCCGGCGCGTCGGTCTCGGCAAGCGCGGTCTCCCAATCCTCGATCAGATGCGCCCCCTTGTCGGGCTTGACCTGCTCCAGCCCCTTGTTGACCGCGTTCATGGTCGCCGCGAACTTGATCGCCATTCGTCTTCACTCCTGCAGCCGCACCGATGCGGCGACAGGGTGAAGCCGCGGGGCCGCCCGGGGAGTTCCGCCCCTTACCGCCCCATCTCGGCGAGCCGGCGCTCCCAGGCGAGGGCGTCCTGGACGATCGTGTCGAGGTCGTCTCGCGCGGGCCGCCAGTCGACCGTGGACAGGATCGCGCCGTTGTCGGCGACGAGCTCGGCCGGGTCGCCTGCGCGGCGGCCCTCCATGCGGCGCTCGATCTTCATGTTGGTGACGCGGTCGACGGCGTCGAGCACCTCCAGGACCGAGAAGCCGCGGCCGTAGCCGCAGTTGAGCGTGTGGCTCTCCGCCGGGCGCTCCACGAGCAGCCGCAGCGCGGCCACGTGCGCGGCGGCCAGGTCGGACACGTGGATATAGTCGCGCACGCCCGTGCCGTCGCGCGTGGCGAAGTCGGTGCCGAACACGGACACGTGCCCGCGCTTGCCCGTCGCCGCCTCCGCCGCGATCTTGATGAGGTGCGTCGCCCCTTGCGTCGACTGGCCGGAGCGGCCTTCCGGGTCGGCGCCCGCGACGTTGAAGTAGCGGAGCGCGCAATAGTTCATCGGATGCGCGAAGGCGACGTCGCGGAGCATGTGCTCCGTCATCAGCTTGGACTGGCCATAAGGGTTGATCGGGACTTGCGGATCGGTCTCGCGGATCGGCACGCGCTCAGGGGTGCCGTAGGTCGCGGCCGTCGACGAGAAGATGAAGTGCGGAACGCCGCACGCGACCGCCGACTCGAGCAGCGAGCGCGTCGCGGCGGTGTTGTTGCGGTAGTATTTGAGCGGGTCGGTGACCGACTCCGGCACGACCACCGAGCCGGCGAAGTGCATGATCGCGCGGACGTTCTGCTCGCGGATCACGTCGCGGACGCGGTCGTCGGCGACGTTCGCCACCTCCAGCGCGGCGCGGGGGTCGACCGCCCAGTCGAAGCCGGTGACGAGGTTGTCGACGACGACCACTTCATACCCTGCGTCGAGCAGCGCCAGCACCGCGTGGCTGCCGATATAGCCCGCGCCGCCCGTCACCATCACCTTGCCGTCCAGCGCCACGCCATCGCTCCTTCCGCTTCGTTGCCGCGCCCCTAGCGGCTCCCTACATCCTCGCCAACCAAGGGAGTTTCAGCGATGACCGAATACGTGACGCTCGCGGGCGGGTGCTTCTGGTGCACGGAGGCGGTGTTCAAGGACGTGATCGGCGTCGAGTCGGTCGAGAGCGGCTATATCGGCGGCGCGGTCCCGAACCCCACCTACAAGGAGGTGTGCAACGGCACGACGGGTCACGCGGAGGCGATCCGGGTGGGCTACGACCCCGCGCAGCTGTCGCTGGCCGACCTGTTCGACATCTTCTTCGCGACGCACGACCCGACGCAGCTCAACCGGCAGGGGAACGACGTCGGGACGCAGTACCGGTCCGCGGTCTTCCCCGCCTCGCCCGAGCAGGAGGCCGAAGCGCGCGCCGCGATCGAGCGGGCGCAGGCCGACCAGTCGCGCCCGATCGTGACCACCATCGAGCCGATGAGCGAATGGTACCCGGCCGAGGGCTACCACCAGGATTACTGGGAGACGTCCGGCCGGTCGAACCCCTATTGCATGGCGGTGATCCCGCCCAAGCTGCAGAAGCTGCGCAAGAGCTTCGCCGCGCGGGCCAAGTCGGTCGCCGCCTGAAAGGTTGAGCGCAAGCCGCGGGAGGCCGGCGCCCCCGCGATAGAATAGGGCGGGGGCTCCACGATAGGACCCCCCATGTCCGCCTTCGCCCGTTTCGCCGCGCTGCACGTCCCCGGCGACCCGCTC
>DASVSW010000229.1:0-12807 GCA_036387895.1 Sphingomonas sp. | reverse complement strand
CGGACCGTGACGCCGGCGGGGAAGACCTCGGTGCCCAGCGCGTCGAGCAGGAAGCTGGTCTTGCGGGTGATCGCCTGGCCCCCGATCGCGCCGACGAGGTGGCCGACGAGCGACGAGCCGACGCGCGGATCGAAGACGACCGGCATCGGTCCGGACGACAGCCGGCCGGGGTTCAGCCGCGCCACCGCGCGCTCGCCGGCGCGGCGGCCGATCTCCTCCGGATCGTCGAGCCGGGAGCGGTGCCGCGCGGAGTGGTAGGCGTAGTCGCGCTGCATCGACCCGCCCTCCCCCGCCAGCACGCTGGCGGACAGGCCGTAGCCCGTCGCGGCGTAGGCGCCGGCGAAGCCGTGGCTGGTCGCGAGCGCCCAGACGGAGCGCGACGCGCTGGCCCCTCCGCCTTCGGAGTTGGTGACGCCGGCCACGGCGCGCGCCGCGTCCTCGGCGGCGAGCGCCAGGTCGCGCAGTTCCTGCGGTTCGGCCTCGTGCCGATCCTCGAGGTCGAGGAGCGGCGGGGCGCCGTGCATCAGGCGTTCGGCGGGAGCCAGGCCGGCCCAATTGTCCTCCGGCGCCTCGCGAGCCATCGCGACCGCGCGGTCGACGAGGATCGCCACCGCGTCCTCCGACAGGTCGGAGGTGGCGACGCTGGCGGACCGGGATCCGACGAAGACGCGCAGGCCCAGCTCGCCCGACTCGGAGCGGCCGACGTCCTCCAGCTTGCCGAGGCGCACAGAGACTTCGAGCGAGCTGTCGGCGGCGAACACGGCGTCGGCGGCGTCCGCGCCGGCCTTCACCGCGGCGGCCACGATCGCTTGGGCGCGGTCGCGCGCCTGGTCGGGGATCAGCATGGAGGGCGAGGTAGGCGCGGGCGCGGGAGCGCGCAACCGACCTTAAGCGGTCCCTACGACGAGGCAGGCGAGGAAGACGAGCAGCCCGGCGAAGCGGTTGGAGCGGAAGCGCCGGAGCGCGTTCGCGCCGTCCGAGGGGCGGAGCGTCGCCGCCTGCCAGCCGAGATGGCCGGCCGCGGGCAGCAGCGCCGCGAAGGCCAGCGGATCGGGCCGCGTCGCCCATATCGCGGCGGCCCAGAGCGCCAGCGCGAGCAGGTAGAAGCCGGCCACCCCCGCCCTCACCCGGCCGCCCAGCGCCAGCGCCGACGACCGGACGCCGATCAGCGCGTCGTCGTCCACGTCCTGGAGCGCGTAGATCGTGTCGTAGCCGATCACCCAGGCGACCGAGCCCGCGTAGAGCGCGGCCGCGGCGACGCCGAACCCGCCCGTCGCCTCGACGGAGCCGACGAGCGCCCCCCAGGAGAAGACGAGGCCGAGCCACGCCTGGGGCCACCAGATGATGCGTTTCATGAAAGGGTAAGCCGCGACGAGCGCGAGGCTCGCGATCGCGACGCCCGCCGCCGCCGGGCGCAACTGGAGGAGGACGACGAGCCCGACCAAGCAGAGCGCGACGAGCCAGACCCAGGCGGCGCGCACCGTGACGAGGCCGCTCGGGATCGGACGCGCGGCGGTGCGGGCGACGCGGGCGTCGAGGTCGCGGTCGACGATGTCGTTGTAGACGCAACCCGCGCCGCGCATCGCGATCGAGCCGAGGAGCAGCCAAGCGAGGAGATCCCAGCGCTCGATAACCGCACCCGCGAGCGCCACCGCCCAGGCGCCCGGCCAGAAGAGCAGCCACCAGCCGATCGGCCGGTCGAACCGCGCGAGCAGCGCCAGCCCGCGCAGGCGAGAGGGCAAGATGGCGAGCAGGCCGCGATGCTCGGTGTCGGGGACGGTGGGGGTCATGAGGACGGCCTAGCTTAGCCGGTCCGTCCTCTTCCACCCCGGCGAAGGCCAGGGCCCAGAGTCGGGGAGCCCCCCTGACGGTGATCCCCGTCGCTCTGAGCTCCGGCCATCGCCGGGGTGAAGGTCGCTAAGCGGTTCCGCTTACCCGTCCGATGCCCTATGTTCTTGTTCGATGAAGCGTTTCCTGTTCCCCATGCTCGCTTTCGCCCTCGCCGCGGGCGCATCGGCCGCGCCGCGCGGGCCGGACGGCGTCTGGCGCAACGCGAAGGACTCGGTCCGCATCCGCGTGACGCGATGCGGCGAGGGGCTTTGCGGGCGCGTGGTCAAGGCGAGCGCGCAAGCCGCGGCGGACGCGGCCGCGGGCGGCACGCCGCGGCTGGTCGGGACCGAGCTGTTCCGCGAGCTGATCCCTGAGGAGCCGGGGCTGTGGGTCGGCGAGGTGTACGTCCCCGATCTCGGCCGGTCGGTCGACGGCTCGCTCGCGCAGACGGGGCCGAACACGCTGGTCGCGGAAGGATGCGTGTTCGCCGGGTTCGGGTGCAAGGCGCAGACCTGGACGCGGGTCAGATAGCCGCCGCGTGATCGGCCTATCCGTCGCGGTCGGGCGCTTCGTGGAGGCGCTGTTCTGGGCCATTCTGCGCGTCGCGGGCGGCGTCGCGGCGATCGCGGTGCTGACCGCGCTGGGCCTCGCCGCCGCCTGGGCGATCGCGCGAAAGCTGTGGCGGATGCGCGCCGCGCGCCCGAAAGAGCGGTGACGGGACGGCGGTGACGGGAAGGCGGCGGCGTGCCATGACGGCGCATCCCGTCGTCCGAAGGATCCTCATGCGCCTCCTGCCCCTGCTCGCCGCTCTCGCCCTTCCCGCCGCCGCCGCCGCGCAGGACGCGCCCGTCACCCCCGACGGCATCCGGGCGCTCGACCTCCTGGTCCGCGGCATCGGGTTCAAGACGTTCAAGGGCGCGGGCCAAGTGCCCGCCTACGCCGCTTACCTGCGCGAGCGGCTGGTCGAGGGCGGGTTCGCTGCCGACGACGTGGCGTTCACCCCGCTGGGCGAGACGGGCTACATGACCGCCCGCTATCCGGGCCGCGACCGCGCGGCCAAGCCGATGGTCGTGCTGGCGCACATGGACGTGGTCACCGCCGACCCGGCCGACTGGACGCGCGACCCGTTCACCGCCGTCGTCGAAAAGGGCTACGTCTTCGGGCGCGGCGCGCTCGACAACAAGGCGGACCTGTCGATCGTCGTCGCGACGCTGCTGAAGCTGAAGCGCGAGGGCTTCACGCCCAAGCGCGACATCGTGCTCCTCCTCACCGGCGACGAGGAGACGGAGATGCGGACCACCGCCGCGGGCGCTGAGGCGCTGGGACACGCCGACCTGGTGCTCAACGCCGACGGCGGCGGCGGCCTGTTGGGCGACGAGGGCGGGAAGCCCCAGATCTACGGGCTTCAGGCGGCGGAGAAGGTCTATGGCGACTTCCGCCTGACCGCGACCGACCCAGGCGGGCATTCGAGCCGGCCCACCGCGACCAACGCCATCGTGCGGCTCATGAACGCGGCGGGGCGGATCGCGGCCTATCGCTTCCCCGCGCAGATCAACGACGTGACGCGCGGCTTCCTCCGGGCGAACGCGGCCACCGCGCCGGCCCCACTTGCGGCCGCGATGCGCGCCTTCGTGGCTTCGCCGAAGGACGGGCGGGCCGCCGAAGCGCTGTCGCGGTCGCCCGACTATGTCGGCCAGGTCCGCACCACCTGCGTCGTCACGCAGATCGCGGGCGGGCACGCGCCCAACGCGCTGCCGCAATCGGCGACCGCGAACGTCAACTGCCGCATCTTCCCCGGCACCAGCCGCGCCGCGATCCAGGCCAAGCTGACGGAGCTGGTCGCCGATCCGGGCGTGAAGGTCGAGTTCCGCCCCAACGGCACGCTGGAGGCCGGCGCGTCCCCGCTCCAGCCCGCGGTGACCGCGGCGGTGGCCAAGGCCGTGGCGGCGCGCGCGCCGGGTGTCCCGATCGCGCCCGAGATGTCGGCGGGCGCGACCGATTCGATGCACTTCCGGGCGCGCGGCATCCCGGCTTACGGCGTCGGCAGCGTGTTCATCCGCGGCGCGGACGTGTTCGCGCACGGGCTGAACGAGCGGCTGCCGGTCGCGACGATCGATCCAGGCGTCGCGCATTGGGAGTCGCTGCTGCGGACCCTGGGCTGATGGCGGCGACGCCCGCCTGGCCGCCGCGGTCGACGCCGCGGCTGTTCGTCGACGAGGAGCTGGCGCCCGGCCCGCGGCGCATCGACGGGCCGGCGGCGCACTACCTGCTATCGGTCATGCGGTCGAAAGCGGGCGACCCCGTCAAGCTGTTCGACGACCGCACGGGCGAGTGGCTGGCGACGGTCGCCGCCGCGGGGAAGCGCGACCTGACGGTCGAGGTCGTGGAGCGCTTAAGCGAGCGCGAGGCGGTGCCCGACCTGTGGCTGTGCGCCGCGCCGCTCAAGAAAGGACGCGTCGACTGGATGGCGGAGAAGGCGTGCGAGCTGGGCGTGGCGCGGTTCGTCCCCGTGCTGACGCGGCGCGCGGTGGTGGACAAGCCGAACACCGATCGCCTGCGCGCGCACATGGTCGAGGCGGCGGAGCAGTGCGGGCGCACCGCGCTGCCCGAGATGGCGGAGCCGGTGAAGCTGTCGGCGCTGCTGCGCGACTGGCCGGGAACCCGAGCGCTGTTCTTCGCCGACGAGACGGGCGGCGCGCCCGCGGCGGACGCGATGCGCGCGCGTCCCGGGCCGGCGGCGGTGCTGATCGGGCCGGAGGGCGGCTTCGACGACGCCGAGCGCGAGGCGATCCGGGCGCTGCCGCAGGCAGTGGCGATGAGCCTCGGCCCGCGCATCCTTCGCGCCGACACCGCGGCGGCGGCTGCGGTGGCGGTGTGGATGAGCGTCGCAGGGGATTGGGCGGCGTAGTTCCGGGATGGGAGGGTGAAGATCGGGGGAGGATTTACGGTCGCCCGACTCCCGCCTAAGGGCCGCCCATGACGACCAAGACCGCCACCGATCCCAAGTCCGCGGTCATCGAGTCGCGCGACCAGATGCTCCGCTATTTCGCGACCGGCGAGAAGCCGGCGGAGCGCTGGCGCATCGGCACCGAGCATGAGAAGTTCGTCTACCGGACGAGCGACCACGCGGCGCCTTCCTATGACGAGCCGGGCGGCATCCGCGACCTCCTGATGGCGCTGACCGAGTTCGGCTGGACGCCCGTCGAGGAGAACGGCCGCGTCATCGCGCTGACGGGGCAGGACGGGTCGGTCAGCCTGGAGCCCGCGGGCCAGTTCGAGCTGTCGGGCGCGCCGCTGGAGAACCTGCACCAGACCTGCGCCGAGACGGGCCGCCACCTGCGTCAGGTGAAGAGCGCGGGCGACAAGCTGGGCGTCGGGTTCCTGGGGCTCGGCATGTGGCCCGACAAGGCGCGCGGCGAACTTCCGATCATGCCAAAGGGCCGCTACGACATCATGCGCCGGCACATGCCGCGCGTGGGCTCGCTGGGGCTCGACATGATGCTTCGGACCTGCACGATCCAGGTCAATCTAGACTATTCGTCCGAAGCCGACATGGCCAAGAAGTTCCGGGTGGGCCTGGCGCTCCAGCCCTTGGCGACCGCGCTGTTCGCCAACTCGCCCTTCACCGAGGGGCGGCCGAACGGGATGCTGTCGTTCCGCAGCCATATCTGGTCCGACACCGACCCGCATCGAACGGGGATGCTCCCGTTCGTCTTCGAGGACGGGTTCGGGTACGAGCGCTATCTCGACTACGCGCTCGATGTGCCGATGTACTTCGTCTACCGCGAAGGTCGCTACGTCGACGCGGCGGGCCTGAGCTTCCGCGACTTCCTGGAGGCCAAGCTATCGGTCCTGCCCGGCGAGCTGCCGACGATGGAGGACTGGGCGGACCACCTGTCGACCGCGTTCCCCGAGGTGCGGCTGAAGTCGTTCCTCGAGATGCGCGGGGCGGACGGCGGTCCGTGGAACCGCATCTGCGCGCTGCCGGCGCTCTGGGTGGGGCTGCTCTACGACCAGGGCGCGCTCGACGCGGCGTGGGACCTGGTGAAGGGCTGGTCGATCGAGGAGCGCCAGACATTGCGCGACTCGGTGCCGAAGATGGCGCTGGACGCGCCGTTGCCTGGTGGCGGCGCGCTTCGCGACATCGCGGAGCGGGCGCTCGACATCGCGCATTCCGGGCTGTCGGCGCGGGCGCGGCTAAACGCCGCAGGCGAGGACGAGACGGGCTTCCTCGACCCGCTGCGCGAGATCGTGCGGTCGGGGAAGGTCCCGGCGGAGACGCTGCTGGAGCGGTACAACGGGTCGTGGGGCGGCGATGTGAGCCGTGCGTACGCGGAAGAGAGCTTCTAGGCCTCGGTCGGCTCGGGCCGGGCTCGCGCCGACCCGCTCAGCCGGCTGAAGAAGCGCGGCACCGGGCCGTTCCGCGCCATCCAGGCGTCGTACTCGCGATACGCGGGATCCTCGCCCAGGTGCCGCTCCTCGGTCTTGGCGCGCCAGTAATAGACGCCGCCTACCGCCGCGAGCAGCAGCGTCGCGCGCGCCGCTTCGGCGGTGCTCGCCGTCGACAGGAAGGGCAAGGTCGACAGCCACCAGAACAGGTTCTTCGACAGGTAAGCCGGGTGCCGCGACCAGGCATAGGGGCCGTGCGTCAGGATGCCTCGATGCGTCAGGTTCGAGAAGCGCAGCCCGAACGCCACCGTCGCCCAGGCGTAGACCGCGGCCAGCGTCACCAGCACCGCGCCGATCGCGGCCTGCGCCACCGGCACGTCGCGCAGCCAATGGACCCAGTCCGCCGTGCCCGGGTGGTAGTCGAGCGGCCCGCCCGGCTGCATCAGCAGGAAAGGCGGGTAGCAGATCAGCGCGGCGGTCCAGCCCGACGCGTACGGATTGGCCGAGCGGATATGCGTGTCGAGCGGCCGGAGCGTCAGGATGTATCCCACGGTCGCGAACGCCGCGTCGACGGTGAACATGAACACCACGAGCAGCTGCGCCAGCGCCACCGGGCTCTCCAGCGCGTCGAGCCAGCCGCGGCGGACGAGGTCGCCGAAGCCGCCCGGCACGATGGCGAGCATGAAAGCGAGGAAGAAGCCCTTCACCGCCCAGCTTCGGAGATGCGCCTCTATCGCGGGCCGGTCCGCCCCCTGCCCCATCAGCCACGCGCCGAGCGCGTATGCCCCGTCGCGCGGCTCGGCCAAGCGGCGGTCGATCCAGAGGACGTACGGGATGGACAGGACGAACAGCAGCGGCGCGGCATGGGTCAGGCACCACATGGCGAAGGGGAAGTCGACGAAGCGCGGGGTCCAGTAGAAGCGCGCGGTGGCGTAGACGAGCGCGATCGCCGCCCAGGTCGCCCAGAGGCCGGCGAGCTTGGTCAGGCTCGTGTCCAGCGTCTCGCGCCACGGCCGGACGCGGTCCCAGTCGATGCCGGTGCTGGCGTTGCGGTACGTCCGGTCGATCAGCACCGACCAGAGGATCATCGGCACCGCGCAGGCGACGAGGTTGAGGAGCGCGGCATAGGGTCCGTCCATGTGCGCGAGCTTGGCGTAGAGGAGCCAGGCGCACACGCCCGCAAGCCCGGCCAGGCCGGCGCCGTGGCTGACCGCGGAAGGCGGGCGCGGATCGGCGGCGACGGTCGCCGCGCGGAGCTTGCGGTCGTGGAACATGCCCCGCTCGCTTAGCACGCCGGGGTAAGCGACTGGTGAACCTTGCGCGCCCGTTCCGGGACAGGTATCGGTGGTGCCTGCGCGGGTGTAGCTCAATGGTAGAGCAGAAGCCTTCCAAGCTTACGACGAGGGTTCGATTCCCTTCACCCGCTCCAGCGCTCCATGATCGCCGACGCCCGATCCTCCCGCCCGGGAGCGTCGTCGGCTGCGCGCAAGCGCGGATCATACCCTTGCCGGAACGAAATCCGCGGTGATATGTACCTCAGGCTTGATGGCGTCACGCGTCTCGGACGTTGGACAGTCCGGCGGCGACATCGATGAGGTCGGGGCGTCCTGACCGGGTCAGCACGGGAGAGGAGCGAATGATGCATCTGGGATCGACGGCTCGGTTCGGACGAATGACGATCGGCGTGGCCTTATCCGCGCTGGCCCTGGCGGCCTGTTCCAAGGAGGGCGGCGACTCGGGCGCCGCGGCGAAGACCGAGACGACCACCACGACGACCGAGACGGCGGCGGCTCCTGCGGCGACGGCTCCGGCGGCGGCTCCCGCGGCCGCGGCGGCGCCCGCCCCCGACAACGTCGACACCGTCAGCGGCGTCAAGTTCGCGAGCTACACCGGCGACGCCGCCAAGGGCGAGACCGCCTTCGCGGCGTGCAAGACCTGCCACGTCGTCGAGCCGGGCGTGAACCGGATCGGACCGTCGCTCCACGCCGTCGTCGGCCGCGCGGCGGGCACGGTGCCCGGCTACACCTACTCGCCCGCCAACAAGAACAGCGGGATCACCTGGACGCCTGAGAAGCTGTTCCAGTATCTCGAGAACCCGCGGCGCGTCGTGCCCGGCACCAAGATGGTCTTCCCCGGCATCCCCGATCCGCAGAAGCGCGCGGACGTGATCGCCTATCTCGGCACCAACACCTGACCGACCGATCGGCCCGGCGGCGCCCGCCGCCGGGTCCGGTCACCGCCGCCTCAGGTCCGCGAGATGGACCGGCAACGACAGCGCCAGCGGCAGCGCGATCCACCACCACTCGACACCCGTCAGCGCTCCCCTGAGCGCCACCAGCATCAGCGCGCCGGGACCGAGCCTGAGAAGCGCGTCCACCGGACGCCAGCCGCGCCGGATCAACCAGACCAGCTCGACCGCGACCACCGCGAACACGAAATCCGCGGCATGGCCGCTCGCGAACCACCACTCCATCGGACCCCGGTCAGGGGTCAGGAGAAGGGTCCGTTCAGGCGGACGATCGTCATGTTGAGATAGCCCGCGAACGTCACCCAGGCGAGGTAGGGGATCAGCAGCGCGGCACCCGTCATCGACCGGCGCCAGATCACGACGATCAGCGCCAACACCGACAGCCATAGCGCCAGCACCTCGACCAACGCCCAGTCGGGGCGTTGGAGGCGGAAGAACAACAGGCTCCAGGCGATGTTGAGGAAGCCGTTCAACGCGAACAGGCCCAGCAGCCATTCGCGCTCGCTCCAGCGCGGGCTCGCCAGCCAGCCGGTGACGCCGGCGAGGCCCGTCAGCGCGTAGATCGCGGTCCAGGCGACGCCGAAGACGGCGGGCGGCGGCGCCCAGCGCGGCTGGACCAGGCCGTGGTACCAGGGGCCTATCTGGGTGACGGTGGCGCCCATGACGGCGACGAACGCGGCGACGACGGCGGCGACGACGACGGGAGCGATCCAGGCGCGGCTCATCCGGCGGTCACCAAGCGGTCTGAGCCAAGTGGCGCATGTCCTTGAAGAAGATGCGAAGATAGGCGAGCGGCCGGGCGTAGACGAGCTTCTTCTCCATATAGGCGGGCCAGATCAGGCTCTGCACGTCGCGGTCCTCGCACATCGTCACGAAGCGTTCGCGCCGACGGTCGGTCTTGTACCAGAAATGCTGCATGATCCCGAGGATTCGGAACACCCCGCCATGCGCGCGCATGAAGGCGCGGCGCGCCCGGCGGAGCGCGCGGGGGTTCCCCGACGCGAGGAACGCGTCCACCGCCGACGCCGCCTCGCGCCCCGCCACCATGGCGTAGTAGATGCCCTCGCCCGACGCCGGGGCGACGACCCCGGCGGCGTCTCCGGTCACCAGCACGTCGCGGCCGTCGTCCCAGCGCCGCAGCGGTTTCAGCGGGATGGGCGCGCCCTCGCGCCGGATCGTCTCGCAGCCGCTCAGGCCTTCGCGCTCGCGCAAGCGGCCGACGGCGGCGCGCAAGCCGAACCCCTTGTCGGCGCTGCCCACCCCGACGCTGACGGTGTCGCCGTGCGGAAAGACCCAGGCGTAGAAATCGGGCGACAGCGTCCCCTGGTAGAACACGTCGCACCGCCCCCGGTCGAAGCCTCCGTCGTCCGGCGCCGGCGAGCGAATCACCTCGTGATAGGCGAAGACGCAGGGCATGCGCTCGGCGCCGGCGAGCGAGCCGCGGGCGACGCGCGAGCGGGCGCCGTCCGCGCCGACGACGCAGCGCGCGCGGACGCGGCGTTCCGGGCCGCCCCGCCCGTCGGCGTAGACGACGACCGCCGTCCCCTCCCCGTCCCGCTCGATCCGATCGAATAGGCCGGTCGCGCGCGTCGCGCCGGCCGTCGCGGCGCGGGCGCGGAGCCATTCGTCGAAGCCCTCCCGGTCGACCATGCCGACGAAGCCGCCGCCTCCGGACGGGTCGACCGCCATGTCGACGGCATCGTCGGACGGCGCGATCATGCGCGCCGAGACCGCCCGGCCGACGATCAGATGGTCGGGGATCGCGAAATCGCGGATCAGCCTGGGCGGGATCGCGCCGCCGCACGGCTTGATCCGCCCTCCGCGGTCGAGGAGCAGCACGCTGCGCCCCGCCGCCGCCAGGTCAGTCGCGGCCGTGGCGCCCGCCGGGCCACCCCCGACGACGACGCAGTCGTAACCGGTCACGCGGGCTCGCCGGCCAGCGGCCACGCCGTAGCGGGCGACGCGCTCCGCCGCGCGGCGAGCGACGCGGCGGCGAGGAAGAGCAGCGCCTCGACGGAGAACACGATCGCGAAGGTCCGCGTCGTGGAGCCCGTCAGCGCGCGCCCGACGTCGACCCCCACCGCGCCGATCAGCCCGCCTAGCCCGAAGGCGATGGCCTGCGCGGCACCCCAGACGCCCATGCGCGTCCCCTCGCGCCCTTCGTCCGCACCGGCCAACGCCATCATCGACCCGATCGCGGCGACCGCGAAGACGCCGTTGGCGAAGCCGAGCAGCGCGACGTTGGCGGACAAGGGCCAATCCAGCCCGACGCGCGCCGCCACCGCGAGGCCCGCCAGCGCCGCCGCCGAACCGACGCAGCCGCCGACGATCCAGCGCCGCAACCCGTCGGCCCCGCGCGCCCGTCCGGCGAAGGCGCTGCCGCCGACGCCGACCAGGATCATGCCCGCCAGTACGCCCGCATGCTGCAGCCCCGAGAGCTGCGTCGAGCGGCCGGGCGAATAGGCGAAGACGAGGCCGGCGAAGGGCTCGAGGATCAAGTCCTGCATCGAATAGGCGAGCATCGACAGGAACACGAACACCGTGAAGCGACGCGCCTCGTCGTCCGCCCACATGCCCCTCACGGCGTCGCTGAAGGCGGGGACCGGGATAGCGGGCCGGACGGGTGCGATCGAGATGAGCACCGCGTCCTCGACGCCCCGGACGGCGAAGGCCGCGACCAGCAGCGCGGCGCCGGCGACGCCGCCCGCGACGGCCATGAGCCGGGGCAGCGAGAAGGGGTCGATCAGCTTTCCCGCGACGCCGGCGGTGACGACGATGCCGGCGATCATCATGATCCAGGTGATCGACGCCGCCGCCGCGCGGCGCTCGGGCGCGACGCGGGTGGCGAGCAGCGCCAGGAGCGACGTGCCGGCCGCGCCCACGCCCGCACCGATCAGCGTGAAGGCGAGGACCGCGAGCGCGTAGCCCCAGGGGGACCGCTCGGCGAGCAGTCCGACCGACGCGACCGCGAGGAGCGCGCCCAGCGCCAGCGTCGCCATGCCGAACAGGATCCAGGGCGTCCGCCGCCGTCCGCGATCCGACCGGTGGCCCCATGCGGGGCGCGACAGCTGGACGGCGTAGTGCCACGCCACGAGCCCGGCCGGCAGCGCGGCGGGCAGCGCGTACTCGACCACCATGACCCGGTTGAGGAGCGAGGTGGCCAACATGACGATCGCGCCGATCGCGCTCTGCACCAGCCCGAGCCGGACGATGCCGAGCCAGCCCAGATGGTCCGATCTCGGCGGCTTCACGAGCCCAGCGCCCCGCCCAAGCCGATCGCCGAGGCCAGCATGCCGAGCACGTAGAGCGAGGTGCCCGTCGCGTTGTACCACGGCGTGTGGACCAGGGGATCGCGGAGCAGCCGGCGCATCAGCGCGAGCTGCCCGACGAGCAGCGCGGCGACGACGCCGGCGACCAGCGCATGGCCCCAGAGCGCGAGGAGCAGGACGACGACGATCTGCGGGGCGGCCATGACGCCGCATGCGACGCGCGCGGCGGGACCGACGCCGAGCAACACGGGGAGCGAGCGCAATCCCGTCGCGCGGTCGCCCTCGACGGCCTTGAAGTCGTTCAGGGTCATGATCCCGTGCGCGCCGAAGCTGTACAGCGCGAGCACGATCAGGACGTGCAACGACGGCAGCGCCGCCGCCATCACCGCCGCGCCCGTGAACCAGGTCAGCCCTTCATAGGTGAGCGCCACGACCGCAGGACCGACTATCCCGCTCGTCTTGAAGCGGAAGGGCGGCGCGCTGTACGCCCAGGCGCAGGCGAGGCCGAGGCAGGTCGCGGCGAACACCCAAGGCCCGGTCAGCGCGGCGACGGCGAGCGACAGCGCGGTGCCGATGACGGCGATCGCCAGGCCCCAATGTCCGGCGACGCGGCCCGACGGGATCGGCCGGCCCGGCTCGTTGATCGCGTCGACATGACGGTCGAACCAATCGTTCACCGCCTGGCTGGTCCCGCAGACGAGCGGCCCGGTGAGCAGCACGCCCGCGAGGAGGAACGGCCAGCGCTCGGCGACCGGCACGCCCGACGAGACCACCCCGCAGCCGAACGCCCAGATCGGCGGGAACCAGGTGATCGGCTTCAGCAGCTCGAGGATCGCGCGCGGGGACGGGAACGGCGTCGCGAGTCTGAATGCCGTCGTCCGGTCCATGGGTCGGAAGCTACGTCTGACACCCCGGTGCGTCAAACTGAATTGACGGTCTGCGAGCAGGTCGGAGCGAGTGTCCAGATTCCGTGACACTGAATGGGCCGCGTGACCCGCTCCCGCCTTCTCCTGGCGTCCTCATCCCGGCGTTCGCGACAATAAGGCGAAGCGGCGCTTCGTCACAAGCAGC
>DASVSW010000228.1:0-4175 GCA_036387895.1 Sphingomonas sp. | reverse complement strand
GGCCCTGATCGCACTAAGGCGGGGCGATGATCCTCGCCGCCCTCCTGCTCGCCCAGGCCGCCGCCCCGGACGCGGAGGCGAGCAGGCTGGGCGAGGAGCTGGCGCGGTCGGGCACCTTGTCCGCTATCCTCCCCGGCCTCGTCGCCAAGGATACCGAGGAGCTGATCGCCGAGGACCGGACGCTCTCCGACGCGGACAAGACCGAGCTGCGCCGCATGGCCCAGCGGATCGCGGATACAGGGTCCGCCCGCCTATACGCCGCGATGGGCGAGGAGTACGCCCGCCGGCTGTCGGCGGACGACATGCGGACGCTGATCGCCTTCAACCGCAGCCCCGCCGCGGCCCGCTACCGCGCCGCCGAACTCCCGTCGGTCGCGGCCGCGATGGCGAAGCTGGGCGGCATGGATTTCAAGGAGGACGTCGCCGCCGCCTTCTGCCGCGAGACAGGCAAGCTCTGCGCTAGACCGTGAAGCTTTCGCCGCAGCCGCAGGCGCCCTTGGCGTTGGGGTTCTGGAACACGAAGCCGGCGGCGAAGTCGTCCTCGACCCAGTCCATCGTCGACCCGACGAGGTAGAGGATCGACCCGCCATCGACGAACAGCGTTCCGCCCGGCGTGTCGATCCGCTCGTCGAAGGGCTTCGCCTCCGACACGTAGTCGACCGAGTAGGCGAGGCCCGAACAGCCGCGGCGCGGCGTCGACAGCTTCACGCCGACGGAGCCCTCGGGCGCGCGGCCCATGAGGTCGGCGATCCGGGCGTGCGCCGACGGGGTCAGGTTCAAAGCTGCGGGGCGAGGGCGTAACGTCGTGGCCATCATTCTTCCTTCCTCGATCAAAGTACCACTTTGATCGACGGTTAAAGCATCCCCAGTTCGAGCTTGGCCTCGTCCGACATCTTGCCGGGGTCCCAGGGGGGATCCCATACCAGGTTCACTTCGGCCGTCGCGATGCCGGGCACGGCCGACGTGCGCAGCTCCACCTCGGCGGGCATCGATTCCGCGACCGGGCAGTGCGGCGTGGTCAGCGTCATGTTGACGACGGCGTGGCCGTCCTCCGTCACCTCGACGCCGTAGATGAGGCCCAGGTCATAGATGTTGACGGGGATCTCGGGGTCGAAGATCTCCTTCAGCGCCGCGACCACGCCCTCGTAGAGCGCGCCGCCGGGCTCGCCCTGGAGCTCGGCGCGGGGCTTCTGCGACAGGAAGCCGTCGAGATAGTCGCGCTTGCGCTCGAACGTCTCGCGCGCGCTGGGCTCCTCCACGGCGTCCTGAACGCGCGCCTTGGGCGGCGACGGCACGCTCTCAACTTCCTCGACGGTGAACCGCTCGCTCATCCGAATATCCCTAACCAAAGATGCGCGTGACGCGCTCGATGCCCCGCGCCAGCGCTTCGATATCCTCACGCCCGTTGTAGACGCCGAAGCTGGCCCGGGCCGTGGCGTCGATCCCGAGCGCCTCCATCAACGGCTGCGCGCAGTGATGGCCCGCCCGGATCGCCACCCGGCCTTCGTCCAATATGGTGCCGACGTCGTGCGGATGCACCCCTTCGACGGTGAAGGACACGATGCCGGCCGAGTCCTCCGGCCCGAGCAGCCGGACGCTGTTGAACTGCGACAAGGCCTCCCGCGCGTCCTTCACCAGCGCCGCCTCATGGGCGTGGATGCGCTCCAGCCCGATCTTCTCGACGTAATCGATCGCCGCCGCCAGCCCCAGCGCGCCGACGATATGCGGCGTGCCCGCCTCGAAGCGGCCCGGCGGCGGGGCGTAGGTGGTGCGCTGGAACGACACGCGGTCGATCATCGCGCCCCCGCCCTGCCAGGGCGGCATCGCCTCCAGCAGCTCGGGCCTGGCCCAGAGTGCGCCGATGCCGGTCGGCCCATAGAGCTTGTGGCCGGAGAAGACGTAGAAGTCGCAGCCCAGCGCCGCCACGTCGACCGGCATGCGCGGCACCGCCTGACAGCCGTCGAGCAGGATCTTGGCGCCGACCGAGTGCGCGATCCGGCTGGCGCGCGCGCCGTCGAGCACCGAGCCGAAGACGTTCGACACGTGGTTCAGCGCCACCATCTTGTGGGCGGCGGTGATCATCCGCTCCATCGCGTCGAGGTCGATGCGCCCATCTGCCGTGAGCGGAACGACGTCGATCGCGGCGCCCACTTGGCTTGCGGCCATCTGCCACGGCACGATGTTGGAATGATGCTCCAGCATCGACAGCAGGATGCGGTCGCCGCTCTTCAGCCGTTGCGCCGCCCAGCAGTTGGCGACGAGGTTGATCGCCTCCGTCGCGCCGCGGACGAACACGATCTCGGCGGCCGACCCCGCGCCGACGAACTCCGCCACGCGGCGCCGCGCGGCCTCATAGGCGAGCGTCATGTCGGCCGAGCGCTGATACACGCCGCGATGGACGGTCGCGTAGGTCTCGCCATACGCTTGGCTGATCGCGTCGATCACCGCGCGCGGCTTCTGCGCGGTCGCGGCGGTGTCGAGATAGGCCCAGCCCGCCGGGATGGCGGGGAAGTCGTGCACGGTGTCGAGCGGGCGCTCCGCGACGAGGAGGTCGTTCATGCGGCGGCTCCCGATGGCCGGGCGGCGACTCGGACGGGCGTGAAGCCGGCGGGCGACGTGACGCATATGTCGCGCCCGTTCGGACATTCCGTTGCGCCATCCAGCAACTTAGTTACGCGCAGATCGGAGCGGTACGAAGACCTCAAGCGGAACATAGCGGGTTTGTCGCATATCGCGGACGTGTAGGACAGCGCCGTCACAGCGCGCGCTCCAGCCAGGCGTCGGCGTCGGCCATCATGGCGTCGGCGATCGCCTCGTTCCCGAACCGTCCGATCGCGTCGGCGACGAAAGCGCGGGTCAGCAGCGCCTGGGCGCGCGGTTTGGGCACGCCGCGGCTCTGCATGTAGAAGAGCGCGCGGTCGTCGAGCTCGCCGACGGTCGCGCCGTGCGCGCATTTCACGTCGTCGGCGAAGATCTCGAGCTCGGGTTTGAGGTTCACCGTCGCGGTGCGCTGGAGCAGGATGCCGCGCAGGCTCTGCTCGCCGTCGGTCTTCTGCGCGTGGCGGGCGACCTCGACGCGGGCGGCGAGGCTCGCCGCCGACTGGTTCGCGGCGACGGCGCGCCAGTACTGACGGCTCTGGCCGTTCGGGGCGGCGTGGCGGATCGCGACCGCGCACTCCTGGCGCTGCGAATGGCGCGTCAGCAGCGCGCCGCCATATTCGGCGAACCCGCCCTCGCCCACGTTGATCTGGGCGTCGACGCGGCTGCCCGCGTCGCCCGCGCCGAGCACGATCTGGACGAGGCTGGCGCCGGTGCCCAGCTCCGCCTCGTCGCGGGTCGAGGTGAAGCCCTCCTCCTGCAGCAGCCGCACCGCGCGCTGGAGGCGGGCCGCCTTGCCCAGCGAAACCCTCGCGAAGCGGTTGGCCCAGCCGCGGCCGGCATAGGTCTCGATCACCGTGCCTACCGCATCGTCCGCGAGCAGGATCTCGGCGGGAAGATGGTTGTCCCCGCCGGTCGAGAGGTGGACGACCTGAACCGGGTCGGCGACCGCGTCGGCGGACAGCGCCAGCCGCCAACCGCGACCCGACGCTCGGGCCGCGAGGTCGTGGTCGGACGCGGCGACCTCCGCCAGCTCTGCGCGCTGGCGGCGAGAGGAGTCGTGAAGGACGCCGTCGACGAAAAGGAGGCGGTCGCCGGGCAGGTCGAGCCAGAACGCGTCGGCGTCGCGCGACTCGGCGCGCGGCAGCGAGGCGGCGGCGGCGATGCCGTCGATGTCGGCCCAGCGCCAGGCCTCCTGGCGGGTGGAGGGGAGGGTGAGGACGGTCATGACGGTCAAATCCTCCCCGGAACGGGGAGGTGGCGCGCCGAAGGCGTGACGGAGGGGTTTGGCGCGTACCACGCTTCGCCTCCGCCCAGCCCCTCCACCATGCTGCGCATGGTCCCCCTCCCCGTTCCGGGGAGGAATGAGCAGGTCGCGCTCACGCCGCCACCGCGCCGTAGCCCTGCGCCTCGAGCTCGTGCGCCAGCTCCTTGCCGCCCGTCCGCGTGATGCGGCCGTCGGCCAGCACATGGACGAAGTCGGGCTCCACGTAATCGAGCAGGCGCTGATAGTGGGTGATCAGGATCACGCCCTTGTCGGGCCGCCGCATCACGCGGTTGATGCCGTCGCCGACGAT
>DASVSW010000227.1:0-3986 GCA_036387895.1 Sphingomonas sp. | reverse complement strand
CGCCGGCCCATGACGACCCGCCAGCCGCCGAAGTTGACGCGTTTACCCCTCCCATCGGTTCAACGTCGTCGACTTCGGCCCGGTCCGCGCCCTTTCCGCCCGCCCGAATCATGCTAAGCGCGCCTCCCATGAACGCACCCGCGCCCAAGCAGTGGATCATGGACATCGCCCCCTACGTACCGGGGCGCTCGACGACCGACGGCGGCGCGAAAGCCGTGAAGCTGTCGTCCAACGAGAACCCGCTCGGCACGCCGCCGTCCGCCCGGGAGGCGTTCGCGTCGGCCGCGCTCGAGCTGGAGCGTTACCCGGACGCGTCGGGCTCGATCATGCGCGACGCGCTGGCGGCCAAGTTCGATCTCGACCCCGCGCGGATCATCTACGGCAACGGCTCGGACGAGGTGCTCCACCTCGCCGCCGGCGCGTTCAGCGGGCCGGGCGACGAGGTGGTCTTCGTCCGCTACGGCTTCGCCGTCTACGAGATCGCGGCCCGGCGGACGGG
This sequence comes from Sphingomonas sp., assembly GCA_036387895.1. GTDB lineage: Bacteria > Pseudomonadota > Alphaproteobacteria > Sphingomonadales > Sphingomonadaceae > Sphingomonas. The sequence continues at coordinate 3,487 of DASVSW010000227.1, read as the reverse complement.
CGCCGTCCCGGTGATCGCGCCGGATAACGACTACGCGACCGACGTCGACGCGATTCTGGCTTGCGTCGCCGAGCGCACCCGCATCGTCTTCGTCGCCAATCCCAACAACCCGACCGGCACCTTCGCGCCCCGCGCCGAGATCGCGCGGCTCCACGCCGCCCTGCCGCCCCACGTCCTCCTCGTCCTCGACCACGCCTATGCCGAGTATATCGACGGGGCGGACGACGACGGCGGCATGGAGCTGGCGCGGACCGCGTCCAATGTGCTCGTCACCCGCACATTCTCCAAAATGTACGGCCTCGCCGCCGAGCGGATCGGCTGGGGCTACGCGTCGGAGGCGATCGTCGGCGCGATGCACCGCATCCGCCTGCCCTTCAGCATGACCATCGCCGGCCAGCGCGCCGCCGTGGCCGCGCTCGCCGACGACGGCTGGGTCGAGCGCTGCCGCGCGGAGAACAGCCGCTGGCGGCGCTGGTTCTCGGACGAGGTGGCGGCGATGGGCAACGCGGGCCTGCGCGCCATCCCCGGCCAGGCCAATTTCGTCCTGGTCGTGTTCGAAGGCCCGCTGACCGCCGAGGCCGCCTACAAGGGGCTGATGGACGAAGGCTACATCGTCCGCTGGCTCCCCGGCCAGAAGCTGCCCCAGGCGCTCCGCATCACCATCGGCACCGAGGAGGAGACCCGCGGCGTCGCCGCCGCCCTCCGCCGCCTGGTGGAGCGCACGGCCTAGGTGCTCCCCTTCGCGCGCGTCTCGGTGATCGGCCTCGGCCTGATCGGCTCGTCGATCGCGCGCGCGGTCCGGGCCACCATGCCGACCGTGCGGCTGACGGGCCACGACGCCGATCCGGACGTCCGCCGGGTGGCCGACGCGCTCGGGCTCTGCGACGACGTCGCCGACGGCGCGGGTGCTGCGGTGACCGACGCCGACCTCGTCATCCTCTGCGTTCCCGTCGGCGCGATCGGGGCCGTCGCCGCCGAGATCGCGGCCGACCTGCCCGCCGACGCGGTCGTCTCCGACGTAGGCAGCTGCAAGGCGTCGGTCGTCCGCGCGCTGGCGGACGCGCTGCGGTCCGGCCAGCCGGTCGTCCCCGCCCACCCTGTTGCCGGCACCGAGCGGAGCGGGCCGGAGGCGGGCTTCGCCACGCTGTTCCGCGGCCGCTGGTGCATCCTCACCCCCACCGACCGTTCGCCCGAAGCCGCTGTTAAACGCGTCGCCGAGTTCTGGCGCAGGCTGGGCGCGGAGGTCGAGCTGATGGATCCCGAGCATCACGACCGCGTGCTCGCGGTGACCAGCCACCTGCCCCACCTCATCGCCTACACGATCGTCGGCACCGCCGGCGACCTCGAGGAGGTGACGCGGTCGGAGGTGATCAAATACTCGGCCGGGGGCTTCCGCGACTTCACCCGCATCGCCGCCTCCGACCCCACCATGTGGCGCGACGTTTTCCTCCAGAACCGGGAGGCGGTCCTCGACATGCTCCAGCGCTTCTCGGAGGACCTGTCGGCGCTCCAGCGCGCGATCCGCTGGGGCGAAGGGGACGCGCTCCACGACCTCTTCACCCGAACCCGCGCCATCCGCCGCTCGATCGTCGAGCAGGGCCAGGACGACGCGAGCGCCGATTTCGGGCGGTCACACCCCTGAGCGGGGCGGGTTCAGGACGTTGATCGCCTCGTGCACCCGCCGCTCCGCCTCCTCGCGGGGCAGGCCCGGCGGGATGACCTCGCCGAAGCGGAGCGTGATCACGCCCGAGCGCTTCGGCCCGTGCCGCGGCCAGACGAGCCCGCTGTCGGTCGCGATCGGCACCACCGGCAGCTTAAGGATCTTGTACAGCCCCGCGAAACCGGAGCGGAGCGGCGGGCGCTCGCCCGGCGGCACGCGGGTGCCCTCGGGGAAGATCAGGATCGAGCGGCCCTCCGCCTTCAGCTCCGCGCCTTCCTTCATCATGCGGCGGAGCATCGGCGCCGACGCCTCGCGGTCCACCGCGATCCGGCCGTACACCTTGGTCGCGTAGCCCCAGAGCGGGATGCGCGTCAGCTCCTGCTTCAGGATGATGGCGGGGCCGCCGAGCAGGACGGACAGCTCGATCGTCTCGAACATCGCCTGGTGCTTGCCGACGTAGAGCACCGGATAGTCGGGCCACGTCCCCTCGACGCGCACCCTGATCCCCATCACCCAGCGCGCGACCACGCGGTGGAAGCGCATCCACTCCTGCGCGTACCAGACCATCGCGCGCCGCCCGAACAGCGCCACGATCGGCACGCACAGCATGATCGGCACCGACCCCGCGTAGAAGACGATCCGGAACGCCCAGGTCCGCACCCGATCCATCATCCGCGATCCCACCCGTTACATCCCGATCCAAAGGGCGATCCGGCGCAGGATCAGCTTGTGATACTCGTTGAACAGCGTGCCGAAGCGCGGCTCGCCGCGCACCCCGTCGCCGAGGATCACCGCGTCCTTCCCCAACGCCGCGCGCAGCTCCATTCGCGCGCGCGGCAGGTGCCAGTCGTCGGTGACGAGGCGCACCGTCCGGTACCGGTGTCCGCGCACCCAACGCGCCGTCTCCGTAGCGTTGGACCGGGTGTCGACGGCGTCCGCGCCCAGGTCGACGCAGCACTCGAACAGCCTGGACGACCCCCGGTATTCGCGCGCGAGGTCGCGGGGGCGCACGCCTGCGCCCACACCCGTCACCAGCATTCGCTTGGCCTGGCGGTCGCGCAGCAGCTGGAGCCCGCGATCGATGCGGCCGGGGCCGCCCGTCGGCACCACCACGGCGTCGCTCGTCGAGCCCTCGAGCGGGCCGGGCAGCGTCACCGCGAAGAGCGCGAAGCCCAGCGCCCAGGCGATCACGAGGAGCGACAGGAAGCGGCTGATCACAGCGTGCGCCTCAGGTCCGCGATCACCGCCCGGCGCGCGGCCAAGGACGCCAGAGCGATGAACAGGACGGGGAGCAGCGCCAGCGCGATCCAGTCGTTCCGGCCGAGCGTCGCGCTACCGATGAGCTCGGAGCCGAGCGCGCCCAGCTGCCGTCCGAGCAGCCAGACGACGAGAAGCGCGAGCAGCCCGCCGACGCCCCCGCCCAGCGCCGCGTCGAGCGCGATGCGACGCTGGAAGATGCGCGCCACCTGGACGTCGGTCGACCCCAGCATGTGCATGACCTGGATGGTGGCGCGATGCGCCTCCAGCCCGCTCCGGACCGCCAGCGCCACCACCGCCAGCGTCGCCGCGACCACCAGCGCAACAAGCGCGGCGGCGAGGCCGGTCAAGAGGTCCATGAACCGGCTGACGGGCGACATCCACGCCTCGTGCCGGTCGACCCGCGCTGAGGGGGCCGCCCGCTCGACGGCGGCCGCGACGCGTACGGCCGCGTCGTCGCGGCGGAGGTCGACGTCGATCAGGGCGGGGACCGGCAAGGCGCCCGATCCCGCCTCTTCGCCCAGCCATGGCTCGATCAGCCGCCGGAGCTCAGCGGGCGGCACCGGCTCG